>JACQBZ010000075.1 GCA_016194285.1 Nitrospirota bacterium
AGGGATCGAGTCTGCTCTTGGCTCATCTGAGCCGCGTGGGATGAAGCTTTCTTGATTTAACCTCCCCACTCCCTCCTTGGCAAGGAGGGGATACTTTGAAAGTGATTTACAGATTTCCTCCCCTTGGCAAGGGGAGGTCAGGTGGGGTCGGTGTCCACACCCCATAGCCCCGCCTCCGGCGGCTGCACTGATATCCCTCCGTAGATGACCTGCTTTATGTAAAATTCGCCCTTGACTTATTATTATTGATAAGTTATCATTTATAATAATGTGGCGCATTCAGGAGCATCGCGACATCGAAAAGACGTGTCGCAAGTTGCCGAAAGCCGTCGTTAAGAAGTACGAACTTTGGAAAGATATTATCTTTCGTCACGGCCCTGAGAAATTAAGAGAGTTTCCGGGGTTTCATGACGAGCGGTTAAAAGGGAAACGCGAGGGACAGCGGTCGTCGCGTTTGAGTTTGAAATACAGGATGGTGTATGCTGTCGAACGTGATATTGTGACGGTCTTTGTTCTGGAAATAACGCCGCACAATTATTAGGAGAAAAAAATGGGAAAACATGGACGCAGTTCTTTTATTCCGGCAAAGCCTCATGCCTCCCTCACCACGGGCGAGGTCATCCGAATGCTTCGCGAACTAAAAGGCTGGACTCAAAGCGAGCTGGCCAAGCGTTCAGGAATCAACGCTGCCAATGTCAGCCTTTTGGAAAACAATAAGGTCGAAATCGGGAAAAGACGTGTTGAACAGTTGGCCAAGGCCTTTGATGTTCATCCGGCGATTATCATGTTCCCAGAGCATGAGGCCAAGGAAATTATGAGAGCAGCCTGACGGATCACCCCAGTAGGCTCCTGAAGGGGTCGAGTCTGCTCTTGGTTCATCTGAGCCGCATCGACAATCATGCCTCGCAATAATCCATTAATCGGATCCATGCGCCGGAGACCTGCACGCCGTAGCCTGCGCCCCCGCCTCCGGCGGTTGTCCTGACATTCCGTAATTGGGAAGTATAAAATGAGGGGCCGTGGAACCATGACGGATTGGAACTAAACCGTATTTATGCTATACTTTTTGCAGTGCCCATGCCATTAACGCCAGAGAGCATCAAGAGACTGATCGGATCTAAACATTATCGTTTCAGTCAGCATGCCGAGGTCAAACGGGAAGCAGATCAAATAACGATTGCTGAGCTCTGGATCGATTTTAGAGAACAGAGGTAAGTGATGACCTGCTATTTTTGCGGCGGCAAGGTTGTAAGGAAAAAAGTGGACCACATTCATAAATGGGGCGACAAGATTTATTTGTTTAAGGGCGTTGCCGCTGAGGTCTGCAGCCAATGCGGTGAAACCTATTTCGATTCGGTTGAGCTTCAGAAAATGGATCAAGTCATCGCATCTGACCGAAAGCCTACGAAGAAACTCACCATTCCTGTTTTTGCTCTTTAGCAGGTTTTTGAAAAACCTTCATTTTTATGAAGGGTTCGAGTCTGCTCTTGGCTCATCTGAGCCGCATGGGCGGTCAGGCAGGCGTGGCCCCGCGCTCCTCCCGCCCGCCGTGAAGCAAATCATTAATTAACTACATTATTGATATTATGTAAAAATGTAGTTAATATGTAGTTAATCATGGCGGTTGTCAAAAATACCTTTGAAGAAAACTATCTGTTTTTTCTTCGTGAACTCTCCCGCATAGATCGTGAGCTGGATCATCTGCCCAAGGGCAGTATCTCCGTTAAAAAGATCGGAGGAATCGCCTATTATTACCACCAATGGCGGGAAGGCAAACAGGTTAAATCCGTTTCGATCAGCAGAGAGGCCCCTCCGGATTTAATCCGCAAGATCAATAGACGAAAAACACTTGAAGCGCAAAAAAGAGAAATTCTGGATGACATCCGGATAATCGTTAGGGCCATTGACGCACAGGCGGTCACCGTCCATGAAATCTTGCGCCTCTTTTCACAACACAAAATCAATGCGCTTCTGATCGGGTCCTACTGCCTTCCTGCCTATAAAGATGCGTTCAATATGAAGCTGCCGACGATCCGAACGCAGGATGTGGATTTTCTGGTGCCTCAGCCATACAAAGGGAAAGGGGCGGATCTGGAATCCATTCTGTCCGATCTGGGTTTTTCACGCGGTTTTAATCCCGACGGGTCCACCTACTTTACCAACGGCGTCTTTCGAATAGAATTTCTGACGCCTGAAAAAGGAGAAGGCACGGATAAGGCCGTCTTGATCAAAGATCTTGGCATCCATGCAGAACCGTTGCGATATTTGCAGATGCTCTTTGATGACCCGATTCATGTGAAGTCAAAGGATGTTAAATATTCTGTTCCCAATCCCTGGGTTTTTGCATTTCATAAAATACTGATCATGAAATCAAGAAAGGTTCAGACCAAAAAAGATAAAGATTTGTTGCAAGTGGTATCCCTACTGAGAGAGATAAAAGCAAGACCGCGCGAATGGGAGAAAAGCCGCGAATGCTTGAAGGCTCTTCCGTCACGATGGCAGAGAATCATAAAGGAACAGGTTGAGATTTATCTGCCGGATTTTTTAGGGTAATGGAGTTCCGATATAATAACCGCCGAAGCCCTCCTATTTGTGAACCAGCAGGATTAGCTCCACGGGGGCCGAGAGGCCCAGCCCGGCGCGATCCGGTCGGAAGGTCACCGAGACCTCGTGGCGATCCGGCCTCTCCTCGCTCTCCCGGACCTTCACCTCGACCGCGTCTGAGGGAATTTCCCCGGAGATAGCAAGAAGCGAGGTCAAAACCTCCGTGAAGACCTTCTGAATGGCCTCTGGGGACTGCCCCGAACCCATCTCTACGGCGATTCGCCCGACATAGCAGGAGATCCGCCCCGCGACCATCTGATAGGGAAGGGTCGCCCGGAGGATGCTTGCGGTCGTCTCCCCCGCGTCGGGATACCTCTCCGGAAGATGGACGGTCGGGGTCGAGAGGACCCACGCGGCGTCCGTATTGAGTCGGCCGGCCAGGGGGATGATCCCCTGGCTTGCGAGATCGGTTTGATGGGCCTCCGAAATCAAGTGCTCGACGGGACTCTGACCCCGCTCACCCCCTCGCGTTCGAACCTCGCGGACGGGAAGATCCTCGATCATCCCACCCCCGCGGATGCCGCTGATCCCGTCGCACCAGCCCGTTCGCGCAAAGCTGGCCGTCAGCAAGCTGGCCATCCCCCAGATTGGATTCCCCCAGACAAGCGCCGCGTCGGATCGAACCGACTCCCGATAACCAAAGCTTTTGACACGATCCCCTTCCGGCCCGTAGGGAATCCGCAAGAGGAACCGGTTGAACAGGAGGGCCAGCCATCGGGAAGCGCTTTCTTTGCGGAGCGACCTCCATTTGACATACTCCCCCTGATCGAAAATTCCCCCGAGGGCGGAGAGTCGCTCGACTTTCAGAATCGAGTCCAAACCCAGAAAGTCCGGTCCGATCGAGGTCATGAAGGGGATCTGGAGCGCCTCGGCCTTTCGGGCCAGCTCTTGAAGCCGATGGATGTCCCGGGGCGAACGGTCAAAGGCATAGTCCGCAACGACCACCGAGACCGGAGCCTCGGCGGTTCCTTCCGATTCCGGTTGAAAGACCTCTCGCTCAAAGCGCTCGGCCAGCCGCCCTTTGGGGATGTTCAGAATCTCGACTCGGATCGGCTCGCGAAAATCGGTTCGGTCCACAAGGAATTTTAATCCCCTCCAGGCCGCCTCCAGTCTCTGAAATTCCGGGTGATGCAGCATCGCATTTACCTGAGCGCTCAATAACTCATCCAGTTCCGCCGTGACCTGTTCGGTCATTTTTGCATCGATCCCTGAACCGGATCGCCCGGCCGGCATGATCAGAGAAATAAGATGATCCAGCATGGATTCGGCCGTATTCCGGTAGGATCCCGTCGTCTTCCCGCCGGTTTTTGTTACCTCGACCATTTCCAGGAGAGACTCAAGGGCCTCTTCTTTTTTTCCATCCCCGTCCGATCGCCGGTCGGGTTTTGGGGTTATGGGAAGCGGCTGAGACGGACGGGCCGGGACCTCGCGCGCAAGGATCGCCGACTTGATTCCGTCCAGAACACCCGTGCTGCTTTGAATCTGTCCGAGCCGGATGCGAAACGCCTCATCCGTAATCTTTCCTTCTCGAAGCTGGACGACCATTTGCCGGATCGTGGCCAGATCACGTAATGCCGGAACCGCCTCCACAACGGCCTCCGGCCGAAAGGATTTTATCCCGGAGAGCGGAATCGTCACCGGCCAATCTTTCGGTCGGTCGCTCAAGAAATTGGAAACCTTGAGGGTGACTCCGCCCGCCAGTTCTTCGAGCACCCGGTCAAAGGTTTCCTTGTCAATTCTGACGCGCTCAAAATCTTTGTTTGACGAATTCCCTGCTTCATCCCGGGGAGCCCATTCGGCCAGGACAAGCAGTTTGAAGGGAAGTCGCTCCTTGGGCGGAATCTTCGGATTCCCAAACGTCACCTTGACTTCGTTTTTCTTGCCCGGCTTCTTATCCATTTTCCTGACGTCCTCCATTCGGCGCCGTCACCCTCCGATCGATATCGGCGGCCGGAGCCCGACGATCTCCCTGCTTCATCATCGCCCTTTGCAGCTACTCATCTCGTGGATTTGAGATAGGATTGTTGAAGTCGAAGCCGAAGAGGCGAGGGTTTTCACCGATGACGGCCGCTGAAAAGATATAAAACACATAGTCATACGTTTCTTGAGGAATCTTGTAGCGCTCCAACAACCGCCAGAAGTTTCTCTCCCGGGGATTTTCCGGCATCCGGTGAATCATTTCTCTGACATTGTTCTCACCCCAATTGTAGGAAGCAATCACCAGCAAGCCGGAGGCCTGGGCTTCGGTACTGTAAATATCCTTGAGGTATCTGGCCGCGGCGCGGGTGGCCTTCTCAAAATCGTAGCGCTCGTCCCGCGGGTCATATCGCCTGACTTCAAGCAGCGGACCTGGTCGCAGTCCATATTTAATCGCCGTGGGCGGAATAAATTGCCAGACCCCTTTGGCAATTCCATACCTTGTTTTTGGACCCACCGAGCGGTCGTCGAAACCGCTTTCCTTCAGCGCCAGGTAAAAGAACTGGGGCGGCAGGTGATTGGCCAGCATCTCTTCAGTCACCGGGTGCGCATAGCCATTGGTCTCCGCACGTCGTATCGCCTCGTTCAATCGGTCGCTCGATTTCCATTTTTCGATATAACTCCGGACCTCGCGGACAAATCCGGCCGGCATATTCACTTCACACTCGCCAAAGATCCGGGCCGTACGTAAAATGATCCGATCCTCCTCGCTCATTTTCTTGCCATAGAGGCCCAACTCATCCACAAATTCGGCATAGCGATTCTCCATTTCCTGAAGCTGCGCCCTCTTGGACGCCATTTCTACTCTCTGACTCGGATTGGCCGTGGCCAGAACGACCGATTCAATTTGTGCCACCTGGAGCTCCAGCGTCTTCATGGTATAAAAAATGTCCGCGGCCATATACTTCAAATTTTGGAGCTTGATCTGCTGATAGACGACCACGCCTCCCGCGCCGATCAGAAGAATCGCCGCTACGGCAATGATCGTCCAATATTTTCTGGACTGCTTTCGGCTGACCCGTTCGAAAGCCCGGCGAATCGTCATCGTGTGCTCGCCGACATTTCCGGACGGTGATTTCGCGAAATAGCGCTGGATGACCTGGGTCATGGAGGGTGAACTCTCACTCCTACCAGGTAAAATTTCTGCTTGATCTGATCTCTCCTCGATCCCTTCCAAAGTCAGCCAAAGGATAGGCCCCCCTTTCCCAAGCTCAAGCTTAACCTTTGCCGAAAGCGGGGCCTCCTGAATCCGGACGCCATTCAGATAGGTCCCGTTCGAGCTGTTCAGGTCACGCAGATGCCACCGGTCCCCATCGAACCTGACTTCCAGATGAGACTTACTGACAGCAGGGTTCTTGATCTGCACCTCACAGCCTTTATCCCGGCCGATCCTAAAAGACTCCGTGAAACGTAACTCGCGCGGCACCGCACTGCCGTCCTCAACCCGTACCGTCACGGGAACAGGCGGCTTGAGCCATACTGTCTTGTCGTCTTTAGAATTCATAAACTATAAAGGTTCGGCAAGTCCCATATTGAACGACCGAAAGCTTCGATCTCCCGTCAATACCTGCCTGATTCCCTTTTTCTTATGACATCCTTAACTTAATTCGATGATGGTCACTTCGGCCTGATCCGTACCGGGATGTCCTCCAAACATAACCGAAGAAGGATATCCCTCAACCTTCACATAATACGAACTTTCCGGATTGAGCCGATTCTGAACCGACCAAGCGGTATATTCTATGCCTCTTACCTCAGCTTTTATGTCTTGGGTCGGGTACTCCAGGACGCTTTTCTCCGGCAACTGGCCTTTGGGCCCCACCAGGTGGTGACTGATCTTCCCCTCCCCGCTTACACCAAACATGACCCCCTGCCACTCTCCTTCCCGAGGACCCACTTCAAACCATTGGCCGATGAAGGGATGACCCGTGGCATTTATACGAAAATCCCACGGTTCCGTCTTGGCTTTCTTTAAAAAGGTGGCCGGGACCTTCGCCGGCCAACTCGGATCTGCGGCGGAGAGAAAGTAAAAATCCCGGGTCAGCATCGGCATCGTTGCAGCGGACGGGGCATGATCGAGTCCCAGGCAGAGGATCGGAAAGCCGGGCCCGCGGCCCTCGCGCAGCATGACGGTCACTAGAGAAAGGGCATAGCGGTTGCGAGGCGCTTCAAGGTCAGTTTTTCTTCCGGCAATGAGCCACAAATCCGCATTCTTCTTCTCCAGAAGCGACGTTCCCAGCTCATACCAGGCCATCTTCTCAAGATCGTCAATCCATGTCGACCCATCTATCTGCAGCCCATAGCCCTGCAAACTGCCCAGCAGTTTATCGGGTTTTTCCGCCCCTTCGCCTGTCGGCATCCAGATCACCCAGACTTTTTTGCCTGCCATAGTTCCTCCGTTAAAATTCGGCTTCTCTACCCAGCACAATATATCATGGGCGGGTCAGCCTCTGACTTGAGAATTGGCATAGCCCCTCTCCGAGAAAGAACGACGAACGGTCCTTACCATGAGATGTTACATGATTGAACGCCCCTTCGTACTCGATACGCGGTAGTCTCGCTGTTTCCGGCTCCTGCAACCGTGCGAACTGCCCTTCGCTTGTTTCAAGTCAAGTGCTGACCCCGTCTGTCCTTCGGATCTCGTTGGAGCGTTCCATGTCCCAGCGAAACGCTCAGACGTCCCAGTTGCTGAGCAGTTCCTTTGTATCTTTAGAAAACTTTTCAATTGAATCGTAGGTACGTTCCTTGTCGAATAGCCCGAATTCTCTGCCAACTGCTTTGTCAAGATCCTCTTCGACTTGCTGCATGATAGTGGCCGGACCCTTGTGGTAATGCAGAGCTATGTCTATTATCACGACTGCGATGGTGCCTACCGCCAGACCGATACCCAGTGGTGGAATCGCAAGACCAAAGGCTGATGCTACCGTTTCGCCTCCTAGTAATGCTCCGCCAGCGGCCACCGCGCCGGGCGCTGCACTGGCAACGAGCACCAACCCTTTGCTCTCCTGAAGTGTGAATTCAAAAAGGTCGCCTTCGCGATAAGCGCTTGCGGTCGGACTCTCCTCGGTCATGACGAGAAGCGGAGCGCCTTCTTTCACGTTAAAAATTGCCTCCAAGTAGAGCCCAGGCCCTTTGCACTTCTCACCTATCTTAGCAAACTTTGAAACACCAGCCCATTTCTTCTGGCGGTATAAGCGGGTAGCATTCAAGGCGTTTGAGACGGAATCCATACTTTTGAATGTATGCATGGCTACTTTCCACAGGACTTCAACCCTACCTTCTTCATTTTTTTGATCCTTGATATCGTTGAAGAGGTTTACTATAGTAAGCGCGAGGGCCATCGAGTCGCCAAATGCCCCCATCCAATCGGGCCATTCAGTAAACTTTCTTGGTATCGGCTTAATATGGTAATTCTTTATCATTTTGGGGACTTCGATTGGCTTAAACCGTAGGCCGTAGTGATGAGGCCAATCGGCCAGCATAGTAGGGACCGTCCCCGGCCCCGTGGTCTCGGTGATACCGACCATGAGCCATCCGGTCATGGCCTCTTCGCCTTTAACAGTGACTTTTAATTTCAATCGATAATCAGCGTCCAGAGATATGCTATCGATCCATGCCACCTTGGTTGTTTTCCCTCCAATCTTAACGTTGAACTCAGTCAGAACGTCATGCATGTGGCCGAGTCGACTGTTGAAATCTGTAAGTGTGTCGGCGGCCCCCTTTAATGTGTTGTTGATCTTTTCAATGTTATCCAGGTCGCGAAAGTGTTCTCGAAAGAGCACACCGAGCTTTTCGCTGGATTCGGCAATCCATTCCATGCAAGGCTCCAGCCTTTCCCACTCAGACTTTGCATCAAATTTTTCCCACCACGGATAAGAAACGTCGAGCGCGATATCGAGGTACCTCGTGTGGAGCTCTTTTCGTTTTTTGAGTTCAAGATCACAGTGCGAGTCTAGGTCGCACAAGAAGTCTGCGTAGGGAAGGTTTGTCTCCATCAGCCGTTTCAGCATGTTCCCGATTTCGGTCATTTTACTGGAGATCTTTTGTTCAGCCTGTTCTACTCTGTAATACCATTCTTTTTCACGCTGAAGTGTGCCGAACCGGTAGAAGTCAAAGTACTGAATGATCGGCGAGAGGTCGTTCAGCGCATACTCTATTACCGGATCGGTTCCAACTACCCATCGCGTCTCGTATTCGAGCCAGGGCCGCATATCTCCGCTTTCCCCAGCGCAAGGGTGATAGATGCCGAGTTTATTGATCGCTTCAGCAGACCGATACCAGTGAGCTTCTTCATTCCTCTCTCCCCGGATCGGTCGTGTTAAATCAATGGCGGAGAGAAAAAGATCGCGCGTCACTCGCATGTCACGTGCGCAGGCGTAGGCATACTCATAATATTTCTCGCCAGCGTCTGGCGGGGAGTTGTTGACTTTGTTCGCCTCTTCGATAGATGGTATCCTTCTCTTATCGTCGGCCATTTTGCAAATTGCCTTGACTTGAGCAAAGATCCCAAAATCTTCGATCGTCTTTTGACGGAGTGACAACGCACGCAAATAGAGAATCTCCGCAATGTATAGAGCGTTAATCGCGTTGGAGCCGGCATACAGGTATAGCGCATCTTCGTATATATCCCCACCAAATACACCAGCAGGCCGTGCCCCTGGTAGTCTCTGACCACTGTAGTAGCCCGGAAATACATCGCTGGACAGCTTCGTAAACACAGTCTGTTTAAGCAGGGCCAAGGTGAGGTGTGGAGCTGAAAATGGATTGACAGCGTAAGGTTCTCTCTTCTGTTCAAAATCCAGATCATGAAGAAGATCCCACACAACCGATCGATCGTTGGTTCTGCTTGGTTGCTGGTCTGGCTCAAAAAACTCGTGTTCATGTTCAATCATGTTGAAGCTGGAAAATTTGTAATTATCGATTGCGCGGGTATCCTTCTGGAGGTCTACAATTACTTTCTTAAAGTCATCCTTTGAGAAAGTCCAGTAGTAGAGAAGGCAATCTCCTTCTTTGAATAATTGGGGTCGTGAAGGTTGGGTAGATTCGTCATCGATTTGGCTCTTGGAGATCATCATGAGCTCCCCTGCGGTGCTTGTACGGCAGTAAAACGCCTTTGGAACGTCCGGCTTCATCCTGGTACTGCTTGCAGAGATAAATGCTGGTCCTTGAATCTCTGATGTTGGGATGAACACTACATAAGCGTTTTTCAATGATTCTACATCCATCCCATCTAAGTATATTTCGAACAAGGTCCTAGTATCCTTATCTGGCGAGTTAGGGTCTGGAGGTGGCGGTATTGGGGCAAAGTTGAGGACGAACATTCGGAGCCTTTTGACGATGACCGTATTGACACTATTACGCGCTACCTTGGTGGTAGCCACCTCGCCTTTGTCTAAAGACATTAGGTTCAATTCCTCCTGTGTATTAACCAGTCAATTTCAAATTGCGTTATCCAATACTACCGTTTGAGGGCATCTATTCAACAACCGTGCTGCTTGACCAACTCATTGAGCGTTGCATCATCGGGTTCGCCATTGGGACTTCCCCGTTTCAGGACAATCTCTTGAAACTTCTTGATAGCTTCTTTGGTCTTAGGACCCAACATGCCGTCTACTTTTCCGCAGTGAAAACCTAGATTGTTAAGCCGTGCCTGCACCCCAGTAATTATCGCCTTATCCTCAACGAGTTCCTCAACTGGGTCCAGGTGGTCAATTTCAAGATTCCACGTAAGCCCCAATTCATCCAGGCTCAGCTCTGCGCTTTTGACTCCAATAGGAATTTCCAGTTTTAGCAAACCCGCGCCATCAGTACTTCCGGTGTAAGGCCTGGCCTGCCTTGCAACTCTCAGCGTGTAGGCTGCATACGCTAGCGCCTGTTCTTGGTCATCCTTCAGAATGATCTGTAACAAGGTCTTTGGCGATTTAACTTTGAATCGATGTTTCTGGCCGATGCGGCATGACTCTTTCTTTTCCTTCTTGTCCGGGATGAATACCTCATCACCGGGATAAAGAACGTTAGGGTTTGGGCGCTTACTTTTAAACGCACCGTTTTGCGGATGATCGTAGATCTTTTGCCAGTCGGCAAACCCATACTTTTTTGCAATGCTCGCTAAGCACTCGCCCTGTTTTACCGCATGCGTTGTCGCCATAGAAAATTCCCCTGGCCGATCTAGGCACGCTCCCAAGTTTCTGCGTCTAGATTTGGGAATGAGACCTTGCACAAGCCGGGATCGATGCCACCCAATAGTACATAACCGCTTGAATCTAGGAATCCTTCCCTGATCGAGCCATTCGGTAATTCGATCCGATACTTCTCTTCCGAAACGGGGTTGCCTTCCTCGTCTACCAACTCAATCTCAACCCAAGAGGTCTTTTCTTTGGCCTGTGGAGCTACAGACGGCCGCTTTGCGGCAGGTGTGGCCACAGCGACTGTTGGAGCGCCAATGTCACCAATCGCGCGAGGAGTGCGTAATGCGACGAGGTCTCCACGCTGAAAGGCCTTTTCAAGATGTGGCTTGACATAGCGATGCAGGTCACGGACAGATATGAGATTGGAGCGGATTGTAGCGCTCCCCCCTAAGGACCCACACATATCCAGAAGGTCTCTCCGCGATAGTGGATCAGCAAGCCAGCGATCGAGGTTCGCCGCCAAGAACGAATGATCGACCGTGGTCTTTTCGTCGTTACTCAAATCTGACCGGCGTACGACGATCAATGTGTCCGATCCTCCTCGCAGCCGCCAGGTCTTGCGCATTTGAATCACCTTGAGTTCGTCTGAGGTTTATTAAGAGAAGATAAATCATTTCTCTGCCGTCCCGGCGCGTTCACGGCCGCCGCGAGGTGTGCTACAAGACGCTCTACAATCTCGGCGAGATCGTCGAGATTGTAGACGCGATTGGAAAGGGCGTTCTCCCTTTGCTGTAAAAGAAAGTCAGCCTCTTCAAGGTGCTCTTCAAGGATGTCGAGGAGGATCATGGCTCGCTACATCCCTCCCCGTCCCAACATTCCGAAAATTTTCTGTATCCACTGCATCATGGGAAACACGTCGCGCTCCGTCAGCGAACCGATCTGTGCCGAGGCGACCCGATGGCAGTTGTACAGGAGCCTTCGGCCATTCTGAGATTGCGCTATTCCCTCGATAAACCGAGTCGCCATGCCGGCGCCCTCCCTATAGAGTTCTCCGACAGTAACTGAGAACACGGATGCCACACATCTCATAGCATTCACCCAGTAAATTGAAGAACATTTCCCGATCCGTATCCTCGCTAAACACCTCTTGATAGGCCAAGCCTCGATTCATGACGTGGTAGCAGGCACCGGGAAATTCGATTCGCAACGGACGCGTCATCAGAATATTACTCAACTTCCTCTCTTAACTTTCCACAAACATGAGCCATGAGCAGATTTGACCCCTTGAATTAGAGCCGCAATTCAGCTCGCTTGAAATCGCCCTCGGCGCAAAAATCATTTTGGGCAAAAGGCCGTCAAGGGCTGACATTTGTTTCTACTCGCTTTAAAAAATAATCTAAAAAGAGAACCCCGGCAATCAAATACCCTCGGATTTCTGCAAGGGAAATCTCTCTCTGTCAGCTATGCTTCCCTGCCAAAGTCCCCGAAAACGAGCCCTGAGAAATGTTTCCCAACGGGCTCGATTGTCGATGGGATCAGGGAGATGAGGCAGAGTCACCCGGCTCATGTCAATCCCGCGCCGCCAACGGACACCTCGCATAAAAACCTCCCTTACGCTCGCCCAATGAGCTCCGGCCTTGTCTCGATCGGGGAGCGCGGCTTCTTCAAGGAACTCCACCTCGAATTCGTCAGGCTGGAGACCATCTGCAGGTGGCAGCCTTACCCTCTTCTCAGACTCGACGTCAGCCCCGGTGATCCTCGAGTATGATGAGCCAGCCATAACGGCAACCGATGGGTCCTCGCTTTTGATCGCCTCAAGGAGGGTTTCTAACACGGCCGGGTGCCCCATGGAGGTAAGCACATCAAACCGGGCCAGGCCTAGGGAAGCCGTCCTCCCTGCTGTCAGTATGAGATCGAGGTCAGCGGGTTCACCCAGAATGGCGAGGAGACGGATGGCCGGCAGGCGGTCCGGGGACGGATCGAAGGCCATACACCTGCAATAGTCGAGGAGCCAGGGCTGGCGGGTCCATGCGGCCGCTTCCAAGACCTGAACCCGCACCGCCTGATCTTCGTCCCGGACACCCTGCTCATACGCATCAGGATTTATAGGGATCCGACCCCTCGGTGCGCTTGATAGCCCATCGAGAAGCGCGACAACCCGCCATGCCCTCCGCCGCACAGAGGCCTCGTCACACGCCAGGAACTCATTGATTCTCCCTGCAGCATAATCTCCTTTGTTGTGAAAGGCTAACACTTCAGCAGCCGCCGAAGCTTGAAGGACAGGGCCGGAAACGGCTGCTTCTTGAAGCCCTGTAGCAATCTGTTCGATCGATCCATAAGACAATGCCCTGATGAGACCCTCCAGACAAGGTCCCGAGGCTTTGTTGAACCCTTCCAGAACCAGATGTGCAGCCTTTTCGTCTCCCATGCTCAACAAAACATATCCCGAGGCAAGACTCACGGCGGCCTCATCCCCGCCGAGCCCTTTTGTTAGCAAAGGAACAGCATCAGACCCTGCGAGGATAAGTGCGTCCGCATTTGCGGCGACGCGCTCTTCAAGATCTGCATAGGAGCGGGGAAACATGTCCTGACCCTGCAGTTCCGCGCACCGTCTCTCCCACAGGAACTGGAGGTTCTCGACATATTCCTCCAGAATGTCTTTGATGATGCGGTCAGTCCCTACAAAAATCATCCACAGTGCTTTCTTTTTAGTTGAGCTGGATCGATCCCCCGCGGATCCGGTTCACCCCTTTTGCATGGGATACAATCTCCAATCCCTTGACGAGGACCTTTCCTGATTTTCTAATAGTGATGTAACCCTTTCCGCACTGGATCGTGACTTCCTCATCGGCCTCGATGACGATATGTTTCCGGTCCGGTTTGCGATACGACCCGATTCTCCCCAAGACGCACCCTTTCTCCGTCGGATCGTCAGGGGTCAATACTAGGACCCGGTCGCCTTTGTGGAGAATGGGCTGATCGTTTGTCGACGACTCGAGAAATTCGCAGACAAGTACTTGTCCCTTCTCTCCATCGACACGGATAACTATTTCACCCGATGACAGGATTTCAACGATCGTGGAACGCTTGAGTGTCTTCGTCTCCTGACAGGGTATTTCCAAAGGTCTTACACGCATTTTTGCCTCCTACTCTTCCTGATTGCCTAGTCTTCTCTTACTTCCGCCTATTGACGGTAAACGTCCCGGCAGGAATCCGGAGAAGGCCGGTTACCGCTTCCTCCTCCGGGATTCCTTCGGTCCGGCTCTCGTATGTCACCCATGCCCGGTAGGAACCGGCCCCGATATACACGTGCCGTTTGATCTGAACCAGGAAAGCGATCTCATGCCCCGGGTTTAAACGGGTAATAGGCTCCGGCCTTCCACCTGAATTCTCCCCCGGGGCACGAAGCTGGGCGACCTCTCCTTCTTTCAGGCGTACGTATACCCGGTCTTCTTCCTCCATATTTTCCTGAGGAACATTTTTCTCAATCATCACCTCCACTCCCACCTTCTCATCGTCTTGTACTGCGGCCGGGTTGCAGATGGATACCGGGGCGGTTCCGGAGTTGCGAAGTGCGAACTCCAACCTGAACTCCTGCTGAGGAATCACTGGTGAGGATGGAAGGGATGCGATCCCCGTCAAAGTTGTATGGGGGTGTTCCAATGATTTTCTCGCCGAAGCGATCATCGCATCGTCGAATTGTTTGACCGAGGGGGCAAACTGCTTCGACATCGGGACCGATGCGAACCTCTCGATATCTTTGCCGGTCTCTCCTATGCCGAAGGTCAGGAAGCGGGTGCCCCTCGGCACTGCCTCGTGTTGCGCTGCCGAATCCTCGCTTATCGCTGATGCTGCGAGGCCTTTGAGAAGCTCGATTTCCTGTGCGTCGCAAGGCCTTCGGTACCTGCCGATTTCCGTCTTGTCAGGCAGTTCCACGCCGATTATGGGCCCCGTAACGGTCAGAATGCACCCGTGAGTCGATGTTATGACCTGCGAAATCATACCGGGGGGCGCCATGGGCCTCTTGTAGGTGACGAACCACGATTTCATGTTTCTGCTCCCGTTGCCTGCCGTTCCGGCATCCTCAAGATTTCTTTTTGTGCACGCATAAGGACTTCCGAATACCAATCCGGCCAGTGCGAGTAACGCCGTTACAGATATCCGTCTTTTCCGATTTATAAAAAAGCTGATGTGGCCGGACCAGGCTCCCATCAGATATCGAGCAGTTTATAGTTATCCTTCACAGCGTCTAGGAACCTCTGGTGGATGCTCTTGCCGCTCGCCGGATGCCGGTCCCAGTGCTGCTTCATAATCATTGTCCCGCTTTGCATAAGGCTTCCCGGGACATCGTAAAAGTCCGCGATGGTCGATCCCCCGACGTACTCATCCTCCATCCCAATGCTGTGCCCGAACTCGTGGGCGTGCACGACCGTTCCGTTGCCCTCGGCGCCGCTAGTCGTCTCGTACCAGTTCGCATTGTCCCACCACTGCGGGTTGGCACCGCTGGCCGTGCCCGTGGGAGCCCCCGGCCAGAGGTTGACGTTTACATGCTCACCGCCTGAGACAAAGGAGCATTTCACCCGAATAGGGAAGAGGCAACACCCGCCGGCACAGTTACACTTGTCTCCTCTCTGGCAGCCGATCCGGTGCTCTTTCCACTTCTTGTCCCAGGTGCTCTCGATCTCCTTCTTCCATCTCTTTTTTGCACGTCTGAGCTTTGTCCCCGACAGTTTCACACCATGCTTGATGTTCAGCTTCATCTTGCAATGGATCTGAAATACCCCCCGGTTGATGCTCAGATTATATCCGTATTCTCCAGCCACGAATCTCCCCGATCCTTGTATGACCTTCTTGGTCGTGAGCGTGATGCCGAAAATCGTCAGCGAGGGGACTTCAACTTGATCCAGCACTTCTGCCCGATTCAAGTTTGCAGGAACATAGACCCGCTCATCGTGCTCCGCCGGTATTTCGATCTCAAGCTCGTTCGATGATTCCTTGACCCCTTTACCGCCGTGCGCTTTGACTTTGAGCTTTTTATGAGCCTTCTCCCATGGACCGTTCAAGGTCATCCAGTCGATGTCCACAGAGTCGCCGTTGACTTTACCCTTTGTAAAGGCATGGATCTTTTTGCTGTCGGTTTTGTGGATTATATGAGCTATGGGGATGCCGTCCGGGTAATCCTCGGTCTTTGTCCTGATTTTGACCACACCTCCGCACTTCAGCTTTGCATCGCTCCACCGGATCTCAACGATCTTCCATTTCTCTGGGTCCTGTCCCTTCGCGAAACCTACCATCGGCGGCTGCAAGTTCGGCGCCGGCGGGGTATTGGTCGGCTTGCTGCCTCCATTCTGGAGCATGATATCGAGTTGGCGGAACACATTCTTCCCATCGGCCTTGACGTCCATTGACCACATCTGGGGGTTCGCCGATCCCTTGATCCTGTTCGACATGATTCCATTGAGGGTTCCGGCCTCGTCCCCGGTGCTCATCGAATATTTCGACGTATTCACCACGATGGGGTTTCCATCGGCCTTGACCGAGCTCACGGTGTCGGCTGCATCAGAGGACATCGCAATGTTCGGATAAGGTATGGGTACCGGGCTCGGGCTGGGAGGAGCCGGCGTCTTGCAGACATCGGGAAAAGCCATGCTGATCCCGTTGCTCGTCTTGTGAACGACTGTCATGTTATTTACGGTCACGGTTGACGGCATTGAGAATGTTCCTTCCTAGACCTTCCTATGCATTCGGGAAGACGACTGTTGCAGCCCGTTCGCCGCTGTCCGACGAGTTACTGACCAAAATAGCCCGGCCCACAGCATAACCTCTCCGAAATGCGCGCGCCGCCATGCAGAGGTGCGCCGCCCCTGTGGCAGCACCTATGTCCCCAAAACAGTCTGCAGGATGCCAGAGCCGCCTATACGGAGGAAGTTTCGTGAGAACCCGGGCGTCCGCGATGGCCCATTCGAGGAAACGCCATCGTTCCCCGTTCAGGTCGTTGATGATCTGATGGATCTCGGATGGGCTGCATGGAGCGTCCGCAAGTGCCTCCTGGAGTACGCGCACCGTTGCGTCGGCCCTGCCCGGAGCGTCTCCGCTCGCAGGGGTTGTTTCGAATGCGGTTCGGACGGGTGTCACGCAGGCCAGAGTCTCCGCCCCCCTCGCGTGGACATGCTCCGCTGTCTCCAGTACGACAAATGCTGCAGCCTCGCCGGGAATGAGCCCTGCCGGGACAGTATCGGTTTTCAGCTTACTCTCGGCCATGAGAGATGAGAGAAGCCCGGCCTCCAGAAGGGATTCGACACCTCCCACCACACAGGCCTCGATACGGCTTGCTTGTAGGTCTCGAATAGCCTCTTCCATTACCAGGAGAACCCCGGCGTGACCGGTTGAGATAACCTTAGCCCCACCTAATTCAAATGGGAACAGGATGTTTTCCCGAATCTCCTCCAGGAATTCCTCGGCATTCCCTTCGTCGATGCCCGGGCGGTCGAGCTGCGGGACAGATAAGTAGAGTCCCAATCGAGTGGAGTTATAAGGCTCGGCGATATGGTCCAGACCTGCCATCCAGAGCGACTCGAGCAGGGGCTGGGTTACAAGTTCTTCCAGTTTCTCTGTCCAGGGGCGGTCACCGAGATCAGGGACGACTGCCGCACCTGCAATGACCATCTCTTCATCTCCGCCAGGAGCATCGGCAGGGGGCCACTCCCTGAAACGGGAGATGCCGGCCCGCACTGCTGCACAGCTCTGGATCACGTTCTGCCCTAGGGCACACCGCATCCCAAGCCCTGTAATTACAACTGAAGATCGTGCAGCGGCCGTCATGCCTCCTCCGCCATTGCCGCTTTTATCCACTCCACGTCATAGATCTGGTTGTGGATGGATAGGCTTCCCCGCCACACCATGCGGAGCCTGCTGTTGTCTGCATCGATCACGACCGTATCGAGTCTCATTTGAAGGGAGTGCCGGTCCTCTCCAATTCGTACTGCGACATCAAACTTGGGGGAAGGAAGCAGGAAGGACAGCCTTCCGCTGGGGGACACGTTCACTACAGTGATCGGTTCTCCTCCCTCCATGTAACCCGGGTAAACTTGATCGAGGGGAGCGCTCTGATGGAATAGAGGATCAAAATCGTCAGGGAGAAAAGGCGCCCGCTCATTCTGCCATTTTTCATCGTACGTCCCGGCCCGGGTCCGCCTGGGTTCCCAGTGCGGGGCGACAAATCCCGTGCCCGCAGGGGCCGGACGATCCGAAGGTGTCCGGATCATCTGTGCAGGATTTTCCAGATTGGGGAGTAAGGTACCGGCCGTTGGGCGCTGCGAATTCTTCGCACGGAATCCTTTCCCGATCGGATTGCGGGGATCGGCTTCAGGGGGGTCGGGGCTGTCGTCTATCCCACCGAATGCCCTCTCGAAGACCAGGGGCATGCAGTCAAAAGGCTGAGGCTCGCTTATCCGTTCGGACCCTTTCTTGCCCACCCAGTAGCGGTCCCCGAACACACGGACGGTCTTCCGGATCTTTCCGGCCTGAAGGACAACATCCACGCTTTGTTCATCCCTTCGGCGGGGCAAGGCGCTCCCCAGAATGATTAGGTCCGTGGCTGGCTTGAACAGGGTCGTCTCTCCAGCATAGCGGATGCTCGACAGGCCCGGCTCTCCGTTGTATTCATCAGCCATGAGGATCTTCTCCTGGTCAGCGTTGAGATACGCCCTCACACCGTCCAGCACGTACGTGCCCTTTACCACCACGAGAAGAGTTTCTTTTCCCTGGTTGTTCATCACGATCACGGGCTGCACAGAAAAGTTACTTAGGTTGATGAGTTCCATGAGATTTCCGCTTGCCTCGTTTTAACAAAGGCCCTGCTTAATTCGTGAGGACCTTACTCCCCTTGATCTTGACGTCTCCCGAGCCCTTGATATTAATGGAACCCGACCCCTGTATGGAGATCTTGTTTCCGTCAATAAGGATGTCCCCATTTTTCATCAGGGTGATCGAAGCGCTTCCGCTTTTCAGAACAATCTTGTCGCCCGCATCTATCAGAAGCGATTTGCCCACGGTAAGGGTGTCGTTTTTTTCGACCGACACACTCCTTTCCCCAGAGACATCAAGCGTATCGTCCTTGCCTACAGATGTCGACCGATTCGCCCCGACCGTTATCTGTTCATCACTACCGACTTCCTTGGTCCTTTTCTTCTGAATGCCGATGGCCTCGTCCCCGTCCACATTGCGGGTCCGATTTCCGTGAATGTTTATCTTCTCGTCGGCACCGACCTCGTTCGTCCTGTTCTTCGCAATCTGGACGGTTTCGTTTCCGTCAACATTCTCTTTGCGGTCATTCCCAATGTGTGTCGTTTCATCGTGGCCGATCTTTTGGTTCTTGTCGTTCTCGATGGCGATGGTCCAGTCCTTCTGGCCGTGCAGATAGATCTCCTCGCTGCCTTTGGCGTCTTCAAACCGGAACTCGTTCGATCCGCCGTCCCCCTTCGAGCTGTTCGATTTAATCGTGCTTTTGGTCTTCTCGCCGGGGAGCGCGTAGGGCGGCTTGTTGTCGCCGTTGTAGACCCGGCCGGTGATGATGGGCTGATCGGGGTCCCCCTCGAGAAACTCGACGATCACCTCTTGGCCGATCCTCGGGATGAACATCGCCCCCCAGCCCGATCCGGCCCAGAGCTGGCCCACCCGAACCCAACAGGAGCTCTTCTCGTCCTGTTTTCCGTCCCTGTCCCAGTGAAACTGGACCTTCACCCTTCCATGCTCGTCGGTGTAGATCTCCTCCCCCTTTGGGCCGACCACAATCGCGGTCTGCGGTCCCTGGACGACCGGCCTCGGGGTGATCCGGAGAGGACGGAAGGGAACATCCGAGGGAATGCAATCGAACTGATTCTGGTAGGCCCTCTCTTCTTCCCCTCCCGCCGCCTCGGCTCCGAGGGCCTGGGGTTGGCCGCCGCTGTGGGACACCCGGGTGAGAAGATACTCCCGGTTGAAGTCGGAGCGGTCATACCGTTCCAACGTAAACCGATAGCCGGGAATTAACCGTCGGCAGTCGCTCTGGCCGAAGCCCATCTGCCGCGTCGTCTGAAGCTCCTCAAGGCGAGCCTTGGCCAGATCTCCCCCTTCGTCGGGCGCCAGATACTCCCCGGGATAATCGTAGGCCTCCAGCTTTCCGTCCCCCTTCGCCTTGACCTCCTGCTCCAAATTGAGCCGGGGCTTTTTAAAATCAAAGTCCCGAAGCCGAACGGCGCCGGTGCGGATCTCCCGCTGGTATTGATAGGCGTAAACGTGCTCCTGATCCGAAACCCCCGCGGTGCCGGGGGCGCGATAGATGACTTTGGAAGGATCCGCTATCGCAACGTGAACCACCGGATCATCCCCGATTACCATCACATGCTTGTCGGCGGCGTGCTCAAAGAAATAGAAAAAGCCGTACTCTTCCATCAGACGGGCGATGAAAGAGAGGTCCGACTCCCGGTACTGGACGCAGTAATCCCTAGGGTTGGGGGTCTTCTTGAACGAAAATCGGACTTGGTCGGATGCGATTCCGGCGTCGGTCAGCACCTTTTTGATGATGTCGGGAACCCTCTGGTTCTGGAAGATCCGGCAGGTCATGCGGCGGGAGAGGACCCAGACCGCCGGCACGACCTCGGCCCGATAGAGCGTCCACTTACCGTCCTTACCGACCTGCTCGAAGAGGCTTATCAGGCCGTGAACGTAACGCTTACCTTTCTCTCCATGAATCGTAAGGAGGGCGGGCTCCCCGACGACCTTTTCAAAATCGACCGCCCCGTCGGTCGAGGCCAGATCGACGCTGAAGCGAAACAACTCCGAGACCCCCTCGCTCCCGAAAAACCGGACCACCCTCAATTTGTCCCCGGTGTAAGAGCCGGCCTTGAAGGTGTAATCGGCCTCGTTTTTGGCACGGATGATGGCCATGGTCATTCCTCCAATTCAAAATCAAAATTCCAAAATCCAAAGTTCAAATAAAGTCCATTTGAACTTTAACATTTACTTTTTACATAAACTCCAACCGAAACCCCCCATCCGCCTCAAGCCCCAGCTTTAGCTTGTCCGGCAAAGCGCCCGCGCCCATTCTCGAGAGGATCTCGGTGGAGATTTTCGGAAGGAGGGTCCCCTGGAGGATGTGGTCAATATTCCGGGCGCCCGTCTCGACCTCGCTGCATCGTTGGGTGATCTGATCGACCACGGCCGGATCATATTCCAAAAACATTCGATGGCTCTCCATGAGCCGTCCGGCGATCTTGCCGAGTTTCAGTGTGACGATCTCCTTCAGGGCGTCGGGACCGAGCGGGTAGAACGGGACGATCGTCATGCGGGCCACAAGGGCCGGCTTGAAATGCCGGCTGAGGACCGGACGGATCGTCGCGGTGAGCGCCTCCGGCGTGGGACGATCCCCGTCCGAGGAGGCCGCCATGATCAGGTCCGAGGCCAGGTTGCTCGTCATGAAGATGACGGTGTTCTTGAAATCGATTACCCTTCCCTCGCCGTCGGAGAGCATCCCCTTGTCGAAGACCTGGTAGAAGAGGTTCATCACCTCCGGATCGGCCTTTTCGACTTCATCGAGGAGAACCACCGAGTAGGGGCGCTGGCGGACCGCCTCGGTGAGAACCCCTCCCTCGCCGTACCCGACATAGCCGGGAGGAGAGCCGATCAGTCGAGAGACGGTGTGCTTTTCCTGAAATTCGGACATGTTGATCGTGACGATGAAACGCTCACCGCCGAAGAGGAGATCGGCGACGCTGAGCGCCGTCTCGGTCTTTCCCACGCCGCTCGGGCCGACAAAGAGGAAGACGCCGATCGGCGCCGCGGGATTCCCCAGACCCGCCTTGGCGGTCCGGATTCCCCGCGCAATCGCCTCGACCGCCTGGTCCTGACCCTTGATTCGCTCCCCGAGCCGGCGGTTCAACCCCAGAATCGAGGCCGCCTCGTCCTTGACCATCTTGCCGACCGGGATGCCGGTCCAATCGGAGACCACCCTGGCAATGACTTCGGAATCAACCTCCACCTTCAAAAGGCCGTCCTTTCCCTGAACCTTCTGCAATTCGGCCTTCGCCCCCTCCATCTCCTTTTTCAATTGAGCCCGCTTTTGTTCCTCGGTCTCTTTGTCCAATTTCTCTCGGATCTCCAGGACGAGATCGGCCTTCTTTTTTTCATCGGCCCATCTCGTTTCCATTCTTGCGATCTCCTCCCGCTCGCCGCGGATCTGTTTCTCGATCTCCGCGATCCGCTCTTGATCAACGGCGGCCCCGTGCGACTCGTCCCGCCGGTAGGCCGCCAGCTCCCGCTCCAGCGTCTGGATACGCCGGGTCTGGTCTTCCAGAACATCGGGGCGGGTGGTCAGGCCGATTTTGATCCGGGCCGCGGCGGTATCGAGGAGGTCGACCGCTTTGTCGGGAAGCTGCCGGCCCGAGATGTAACGGCTCGACATCTTGCTGGCGGCGACCACCGCCTCGTCGAGGATGTTCACCTTGTGAGACGCCTCATATTTGTCCCGCAATCCCCGGAGAATGACCACCGCCCCCTCTTCGGACGGCTCATCGAGGCTGACGAGTTGGAACCGCCGGGCCAGGGCGGCGTCCTTCTCGAAGTATTTCTTATACTCCGCCCAGGTCGTCGCCGCGATGGTCCGAAGCTCCCCCCGCGCCAGCGCCGGCTTCAGCAGGTTCGCCGCATCGCTCATCCCCGCCGCGCCCCCCGCTCCGATCAGGGTATGCGCCTCGTCGATGAAAAGGATGATCGGCTTGGGAGAGGACTTCACCTCGTCGATGACCGATTTCAGCCGGTTCTCGAACTCCCCTTTCACCCCGGCCCCCGCCTGAAGCAGGCCCATGTCGAGGCCGAGGATTTCGACTCCCTTCAGAAGATCGGGAACGTCCCCCTGAACCACCTTCAGCGCCATTCCCTCAACGACCGCCGTCTTTCCCACCCCGGCCTCGCCGACGACGATCGGGTTGTTCTTCCGACGCCGCGCGAGAATGTCGATCATCTGGCGAATCTCCCGGTCGCGGCCGAAAACCGGGTCGATCTCGTCGGCCCGGGCGCGGCCGGTGAAGTTGATCGTGAACCGTCCGAGCGCCGTCTCGTCCCCCGCGGCCCGGGCCGCGGCCTTCTCTCCCGCCCCGGGGGCCGACGCCTCGACGGAGCCCGCCGCGATATCAAAGAACTTCCGTTTCAATTCCTCCGGGGAGATATCTTTTAAGAGATCGAAATCGTCCTCCATACCGTAACGGTCCGGGTTGATCACCAGGGTCGCCAGCAGGACCCCGGAGCGGATTTCTCCAAGACCAAGATCGATTGAGCCGATCAGCCAGCTTTCTTGAACCCACTCGAGAAGAAGGGGAGAAAAAACCGGTTTTCCCGCGTTGCCGGAGCGAAACTCCTCCAGCGCCCCCTGGAGGTTTTTTTGCAATCGGGCGGGGTCAACACCGAAATGTCTCAGAATAATCTGGATATCGGCCGCCGGATCCTCGACCATCTTCAGCAGGAGATGATCGATCGATACCTCGTAGTGACTCCGCGAGACACAGAGACCGGCGGCAGCCTCCAAGGAGCGTGTGCAAAAACGGTTCAGGCGTCGAAGCAACGACTTCATGTCCACGGCGACCATGGAATTCTCCTCTGTGAAAAAAGTTCAAACGTCAAGGTGGAAGTTGCAACCGGAACCCTAACCAGGCGCCATCGCCTTCGCCCGGGCCGCAGGCCGTTCCAACACGACCGACCTCTCTCCGATTCCATCGGCTTCGGCGGAATAAAGCCAGGTCGACCACCCCAGCCAGGCCATTCCGGACCCCGAAATTTGCAGGCGCGGGATCTCCGCCCGACGAACCTGCAGTTCCACGTCGAAGTCCAGTCGGTCGGCGACGAAAAGAGAAACCATCGCGTCGAGCCTTCGGAAGGATTCACCGATCGGAAGAAACGACTTAAAGGAATCGTATCCCATCGGGCCCAAAACGATCCGAAAGGTTTTCGTCCTCCCAAGCACCTTCTCCCCCAAAGAGGCGTCGACGCTGAGCCGGCAGTTCACCCGCCCCAGCCGGATTCGCTGTTCCGGCTGGATCATCACCCATCGCGCGATGCATTGTTCAACCCGCGCGGGGACACCGTCAAAGAAATCCGTAATCATCCCTTCCAGAGCCGAGGCGGAGTGGGGCCGCTGGACGAACAGACCCGCGTAGCGGATCATCCGGACCGACGGGAGACGGGTGAGGCCGACCAGGCCCCGGGTTCCCAACCCGATGAGACCGAACATCCGACCGGAGAAGTCATCCTTTCCTTCATCCTCAAACTGGACGTGGTATCGGTACTTCGTCCAGCTGCGGTAAAAAAGGGAAAGAAGGCGGTGATGGAACAGATCGACAAAGGCTCGGGCCGTATCCTCTTCCGGATCCCAGCGGAGAGTTTCCTCAGTATAGAAAGAAGGGAGGGGGGAGGTGGTCCCGTACAGCCCCAGAAAACTGGTCGTCACCCGAAAGCGGGCCGGTGCATCCCCGGTCGGCGCCAGCCGTTCCACCCGGACCACATCGGAGGATGGAAAAGCCATCGCATTATCGGGCCGGAAGCGCACAACCTCCCCGGAAGCCGGCCCTTGATGGCCGAGCCGTGCCTGGGGACGGTAATACCGCTCCAGTAACCTGACTACCTGAAAAAAGGAAAACTGATTCCCCTCTTCGAGCAGCCTTTCCTCTAGAGAACCGCTTGTCGGCCGATCTTGGGCGGCCATGAATACACCTCCCCCTTCTGAACTCCCCGAATGGTCAATCGGCTAAACGAGTTGAGGGTAACGTACAGCGATAAAAATTCATTCAGCACACTCGCAAAGAGAAACATGTCCCCTTCGCCGAGAAAATGGTCTTCCTTCATGGAAAGCGTCGTCGTGGTTCCACGAACCGGGGTCCCCCGGAAGAGAAGATCCTCTCCCCGGCTCTGAAGTTCGGTGATCCCTTCCAGGCGCCGCTCGTTGGCCCGCCCCGCCTGGCGGTCGTAGAAAGACGGATAGTTGTACAACTCCAAGATCCCTCGAAAGGCCTCGATGTGGCTCAGCGAGGTATAGTTCAGCGAGAGGTGGGAGATCAGGCGCCAGTAGAGATCTCCGCCTATCGGCGGTCGAATCGAGGGAGTAACCTTTGTGATGTTTTGAAAACGGGCGAATTCGGGGGACCGATCGGTGGGGATCGCAATATCCCCCACGCGGAGCTTCCCGGCCAGATCGCGATTGGTGCAGATGAGATGAAAGACGACCGTCTCCGTCGGGGGGACGACGGTCGTTTGCTCCCCGTCAACGAACGAGACATACAGGTCGGTCCCGTCTCCCACCATCGCGCTCCGAAGCCGGGTCTGATAATAGGTCGCCTTCCGCCCCGAATGCCCGAGGTGATGTTTGAAAGAGAAAAACGGAGGGTACTCCTCCTCGGCCGCGGTTCCCCGAACCCAACCGACGGCCCGTTCGACCGAGTAGGCCTCGTAACCGACGGAATTGCCCCCGGAGGGACGAATCGGATACTCGACCCGCTCATGCGTCACCCGGATCGGATCGGACTCCATGGGGAACAGGTTGATCGCGGGAGTGCAATAAAGACGAATGTGCTCTCGGGAAACCCGAAGAGAGGCCATCGGAGCCTTGGAAAACACAAAATCGATTTCAAATTCTTCCCCATTCGTCGATCGGGCAACGGGGGCCAGTCCGTTCAAGGACACAAAAAGAAATTTTTCCGGAAACGTGAAGTACTCCTGAAGAAGCCGGTAGCCGTCAAAGGCGTTTTTGGGGTAAGGGAAAAGCGCCTCTTCGGGAGAAAACCCGGTGGCTTCAATCTGCCCGGCCGGGAGGATCCGTTCGTGACCCGCTTTCCCCTTGACGACATCCCGAAACCTCACCTCGGCCACGTACCGGCACAGCCAGAGATAGAGGGAGTACGCCGGTTCACCGAAGAGGTGAAGGCGGAGACGATCCAAATGGATCTCCGAGAGGCGGGACCCGGGGTTCATCTTGAACCGGAGCCGCAGGGCTGTTCGGCCGTCGGGCAAGGTCAGAAGAGCCGCCTCCTCCAGGGAAAAAGGATAGAGATCAACTTCCCCGGAGGTGCGGAAGCGACATTGAACCCCCTCAACCGACGCCGAGGCCAGTTCCACTCCCCGCACAATCCGCTGCCGCTCCCGAACCGCACCGGCAATCGGGATGAATTCGATCATCGATATCGACGGGATCGGCCGCAAGTAGTGGGGCCAGAGAAGGTTCATCATCGCATGAACCATTTCCGGAAATTCGTCGTCGAGCTTCTGCCGGATCCGTCCGGTCAGAAACGCGAATCCCTCCAAGAGCCGTTCGACGTCCGGATCGCTCCCCCGGTCTGCAAGAAACGGGGCGGCCGCCGGATAGGCTTGAGCAAACTCCCGACCCATCTCCCTGAGAAAAGAAAGCTCGTCTTGATAGTATTTGTTGGAGGAAGACATGAATGACATCCAAAAGTTAAGCTTTCAGCGATCAGCACTCAGCCGTTAGCTGAAGACTTTCAAAAATAAATAATATTTATGCTGAACGCTGATTTCAGAAGGCTTCTTCACTAGCCTTTGCTGACATCTTGTTTATCCTTTGATCTCAATGTGGCCATCAGGGTTGACGGCGGTTTCAAACCAGACAGAGGCCTCTTCGCGCTCCGTGACCAACTCTCCGGTAATTTCAAACCGGAGATCTGTCCAATCTTCCGTTGAGGGGACAAAATTAACCGTGATATTTCGAAGCCGGGGTTCGAACTTCTCGATCGAGTTGCGAATCCCTTGTTGAACCGCTTCCACCATCTCCGGAAGATTCTGAAGAAACTCGGTGAGATCGGGCATGCCGTACCCCGGCTGGATCAACACATGTCCCTGCCGGGTATTGAGCATCCTGCGAAGATGGCGCAGGATGGACTCAGCCAGCTGCTCCGTGTTCTCCGACGCGGTCAAGGTTTGATTCCCTGTTGGGTCGGCCAGACGTTCTAACAAGGTTTTTTCCCGTCCCATCTCTTCTCCTCTCGGACCCGGATGTCGTTCAGCTCAATTTCAAAATTGTCACCTCGGCCTGATCCGTCCCCGGGTGACCGCCGAAGAGGAGGGTCGAGGGATGCCCCTCAACCTTGACGTAGTACGAATCTTGAGGGCCGATCCGGTTCTGAACCGACCAGGCGGTGAATTCGACTCCCTTCACCTCGGCTCGGATCCCTTCGGTCGGATATTTTAAGACGCTCTTGTCCGGCAACTGCCCCTTCGGCCCGACCATGTGGTGGGTGATCTTTCCTTCGCCGCTCACACCGAACATTACCCCCGCCCATTCCCCTTCCCGCGGGCCGATCTCGAACCACTGGCCGATGATCGGATGCCCCACCGCGTTGACCCGAAAATCCCACGGCGCGCCCTGGGCGGGTTTGAGAAACGCCGTGGCGATTTTCGCCGGCCAATTCGAATCAGCCGCCGAAAGAAACCGAAGATCGCGAAGCAACGTCGGCATCGATTCCGGCTCCGAAGCATGATCCAGGCCGAGGAAGAAGATCGGAAAGCCGATTCCGCGGCCCTCCCTGACCATGGCGGTAACCAGGGAGAGGCCGTAGCGGTTCCGTTCCGATCGGAAGTCTTCGCTCCTTCCGGCAACGAGCCACAGGTCGGCCTTGGCCGTCTCCAGCAGCGCGCTCCCCAGCTCGTACCACGCCATCTTTGGCAAGTCGTCGATCCAGGGAGCGCCCCCGATCTGAAGGCCGGCGGCCGTCAGGGCGGTCAATACCGTGTCGGGCTTAGGCCCCTTCCCCCCCGCCGGCATCCATGTGACCCAGACTTTTTTGCCCGCCATATCGCCTTCCTTTGGATTTGAAGAACCCCGCCTTAAAAAGGCGGGGATTCTTCGACCCGATCTTTGCGTGTTTAACGCCCGATTCGATTCAACCGTTCCTTACTCGATCGGAACTTGCCAATCGTCATGCGCCTCCGTCTTGTCGATCTCGTTTCTCCAGGAGACCTTCCGGTAGGTGAAGGCAACCTCCTCCATATGGCCGAAGGAGCTCATTGACTTATCGAGGCAGTTCGGCATCCAGGGTCGGACAGAAACCACAATAGCGTCTTCCAATGTGATAGTGAAGTACTGCTCCTCCGCTCCTTTCTTCGAAACCCGATAGAATTTGAGCTTCACTTCCGTCATATGCTCTCCGGTGCAGAGGGCTTGATACATCATGGGGGAGGCTCTATCGAAGTCCTTCACGATCTTGAAGGGGCCATGGACCCGTTTTCCCGCAGACAGACCGGTTTGAATATCATGCGGGATATGGACCTCGTGATCAAAGGCTTCGACCAGGATCGTCTTTTCCCTACCCTTCATATCGCAATTCCCGTCGATGGGTCCCTGCAATTCTCCCTTTAGGGTCATATGCGCTGGCATCGGCATGGTAATCTCCTCCTTGTTATATTGTTAGCGTTTATTAAACGACTGTTTATCTTGTCTGCGCAAACACCCAACCTCTATTGCAAATCCAGTACCAAGTCGGGCCGGGTGGAAAGCGCCGTTTGAAGCGTCGTTCGCTTCAAAGGAACCGACCGGGGCATCCGGCCGGAAGACTCTTGTTTCCGATTTTCAGAATCTCGTTCCGACTTTTGAAAATCTATTCTCCGCTTATTTTTTGTCCAGCTTCCCGACCAGGGAAAGGGTGAAGAAGGAGCCCATGTACTTGAAATGCGGACGGACCTTCATGTCGACTCGGTACCATCCCGGGTCCCCCTCCACATCGCTGACGGTGATCTCGGCCTGCCGAAGCGGCCGCCTTCCCCGGACCACGGGATCGACCACATCCTGATCCGAAACATACTGGCCGATCCACTTGTTCAGCTCCTTCTCCAGATCGACCCGCTCCTTCCAGCTCCCGATCTGCTCACGCTGCAGCACCTTGAGGTAATGGGCCATCCGGTGCATGATGAACATGTAGGGAAGCTGGGTGCCGAGCTTGTAATTGGTCTCGGCCTCTTTTCCCTCCTTGCTCTGCCCGAAATACTTCGGCTTCTGACAGGAGTTGGCCGAGAAGAAGCAGGCGTTGTCCGATCCCTTGCGCATCGCCAAAGCAATGAACCCCGCCTCC
>JACQBZ010000077.1 GCA_016194285.1 Nitrospirota bacterium
AACCCTGCTTTCTTCCGAAAGCATCCGCCAGGCATTTTCGGTCTTCGGAATTCCGGATCGGCTCCAGACCGAATGGCGGCTGATTCTCCAGGAGGACGGCAAGGATCTCGAATACCAGTGGTCGGCCAGCCAGGAGTTTCATGCCTTGTCGGCGGCGCGCCGAATTCGGGACGAAGTGGTAAGTCCGATGATCGAAGCGGTTGATGCCATCCTTCGGCCTTCTGGAACGGTTACGGAAGACCGGGACCGGACACCGCTCGATCCGGATCTCAACGATCGGATCGCGTCGCTGTTTCCGGATCGCATCGTGAAGGAGTGGGAAGACTCCCCCATGCCACCGGATGCACGCGAGCGTCTCCTTTCTCTTATTCAGGATCGGGCCGCGCAACCGGTTCCCCTCATTCGGGCGCTCTCGGCCGTGAGTCCGGCGTTGGGGCTTCTTGCGGGCTGCCACACCACGGCTTTGAACATACTCAAACAGACCCGCCTGACCGGCAGGCAGGCCCAACCGCCTCTCCGTGCTGATCGATGCGCCGTGGACGGCCACGCCCTTTCAATCAAAATCAACAAAGAGGAGCTCATCATCGATGGGGTTTTGGAACTTGTCCCACTTGTCTTATCGAATGCGTTGGTTATCGTTTATCAAAACCAGGCCTGGCAGGTTCCCCTGGACCAGCCCGGACTTAATGTGATTCCGACCCCGGCCATCGGGTTTCGCTCCGCCGGACTTCATCGTTTAGAGTTCAAGGCCGTGAAGGTTCGGGGGCCTGGCTTACCCATCGGCGATGGCCCACATTTAATCGGCGCTGCCTACGCCGCCGTCGCTCTCGGAGCGGCGGATTATCTGGCCCGTCGCGCCAAAGAACATGCCGATGGCCGTGTACAGTTCGCCCACCAAATGCGGGACACACAGGGCCGGAATGGAATCGCCAAGCTCGGCGCGGTCAAGGCCATGATCGCACGAATCGAAGCATGGCATCTTCTCCTCACCGTGCTTTTGGAAGGAAACGCCGGCTCCGAATCGTCGGAGCGTCTCACGGAATGGCCGGATCTCTGCGCAACGGTGGCGGCCGTGGCCTTCGGGCCGCAAGCGGGCCAAATGGGATATGATGCCGGCCAGGTCTTCGGAGGTTTTGCCTATTCCGAAGACGACCTTCTGTCACGCGCGTATCGGGACAGTGCGCTGTTCGGGTACCTGCCGCCCGGCTTCGGCGCCGCGGAACGCCTGATACGTCGCATCCAGGGAAACCGTTACGCCATCGAACCCATGGACGCTTCAACGAACCGTTTGTGGGATGAGGTTCGAAAGGGCCCGCTGGCCGAGACGGCAACACGATGGGATGAAAATATCTCGCGCTGGAAACGGCTTTCACCCGAAAGCGATCCGGAAAAAGCCGGCGAGGCGGCCGCATTGCTGCTGGGAGCGCGCCGGGTTCTGTGCAAGGTGCAGCAAAGACTCGAGCAAGGGCTGGCGGTCGAGGGGGACGCGGCCTCAAGCGCCGTCCTGGTCAGTTTGGGCGAACAGGCCGTGGACGCGGCGCCGTCCTGGTCAGTTTGGGCGAACAGGCCGTGGACGCGATGGAGTTCTGGCGGCATGACTCTCCCCTGCTGCCGATCACGGTTTTTCCCGAAAGGCCGGAGATCAAGCGGATCGAACTTCCGATGCGCTATGAAGAGATCTGCAACCTCGCGCCGGCCGTTTCATCACAACCTTATCAATCCGGTCAGTATTTGCTCACGACGTTCGATCCCTCGGTCCGTTTCGTTCCGGAAATACAACTGCACGATCCGTCGCTTCGCGAGCGGTGGCAGAGCTGCACCGACTGGTTCATCGAAAATGTCTGGATGAAGAGTTTTGAGGGAATGCATATCGAGCGGTACGTGGAGAAAATCCATGGAATTCCAGACGGTATGCTCGAAGGATTCAAGAAGAACGGATACTTTTCAACGGTCATCCCCTCCGAACTGGACGGCGGCGGTTGGTGGAAGGCGGAATATTACATCCTGACGACGGCGGCCGGCCGATTCGGCGACGCCGGGTTGTTGCTGCTGATCATGGCCAGCACCAGCATCGGAACGACGCCGATGCTCCTCGGACTCGAAAAGGAGCTGCCGCTTGCGGCTCAAGAGCTGGAACCGCTGGCCCGCGATCCACGACAACTCGGAGAGATCGGGGATCGTTTGGACCGGTTGATCACCGGAATGAAACGGCCGGATCCTGCCCGTATGAAGAAAAGCTTCACGGAATTGATGGCCCTCGTCGATTCACGGATCCGGAACACCCGCGTGGTGAAATATCTTGCGGCCAATTTCCTCAAGGCTTTTTATGCCGCCGGCATTGCCGGTCAACGCCGGGACCTGGAAGGTTTTCGTCGGGGTCTGACGGAGGCCAAGCCCCTTTTTGATCTTCTGGCGCCGACGATTCGGCTGGCGGTGGACGAATTGCCGCGACGCGAGCGGGCCCATCAATTTTTCTTAAAAAAACTGGGGCACGGCGGAATCAGCGCCTTTGCGTTGACCGAGCCGACGGCCGGCTCCGACACCGGCGGCGTGAAGACCACGGCCCGGCCCATGAGCCGTCCGCTGACTCCTCTTGAGGATGGACGCTATCGTTTCGATTTAACGAATGGCGAAACCCCGGACAACCCATCGGCGCGTTATCTGATCGACGCCGACCGGATCCGTTTCGACGAGCGGTCCGGTCCGTCCGAAATGGTTTACGACCTCCCCACAGGCGAGACCGTCCCGATCCGGTTTGATGAATATAATTACGATACGGACGAGGGCTTGCGCTATTACCTCTTCCAAGGCCAAAAAAGGTATTTTCATGATATCGCTCAGATCCGAGTCCGTGAAGAAATACCGGTCTATGACTACTACGAATTAAGCGGCGCCAAGATGTGGATTACCAACGGGCATGTCGCGACACAATTTTGCCTGTACGCCCAGTCGCCGGAAGGCGTGACGGGTTTTATGGTCGACCGTCATGCCGAGGGTCTGAAGGTCGGGGCCGATGAGCGAAAAATGGGCCAGCGCGGTTCCCCCACGAATGAGATTGCGATCGATCAGGTCCGGGTTCCCAAGGAATGCGTCATCGGCTACGAAGGCCACGGCCAGGTGAATGCGCTCGAGACGCTGAATGTCGGCCGCTGCGGCCTGGCCATCGCCTCGATTACACTGATGCGCAAGCTCTTCTACGACGCCCGGGAACAACTAGCAAAACCTGATCCTCGCTTCCCCGCCTCGGCGCAACGCGATCGCCTGCTGGGAGAAGCGGCGGCCATCCTGTTCGCATCGGACTCGATGGCCTTTCACCTGGTCGGTCTTTTTGATCGTCATACGACCGAGTCGGTCCGGATGGAATCGGCGATCGCCAAGTATGTCTGCTCGGAAGACCTGCACGAGGTGATCACGTTGATTGAGCAGGCCTACGGCCCGGTCGGCGTTACCGAAAAATATCGCGTCGAGAAGCTCCGGCGGGACTCACGGATCCTGAATATCTACGAAGGAACGAACGAGGTCCAGCGGTTCCTCATCTTAAAAGACCTGATCGCACTGTCAAAGGATTGGAAACCGATCCCGATTCCGGAGAATTCGGAGCCTCAATCACGGCTGGCCTACTGGAAAGAAACACTTCGTAGACATGTCAAGGCCGCCGCGGACACGTTAGGCGACACGGTCTGGATGGATGCGGTGCTCCAGCCGACTTTCTTCCTGTTGGCCGATATGGCCGGTGAGATCTTTCGTCTGGACTGTCTGACCTATCGGATCCAGTGGCTTAAAGAGAACCGCGTAAAACTGGGAGAGGCCTATACCGATCCCCTGCTGACGCTGGCCGAGCGGGCCGTGTGGCGATCCGAGCGCCGGCTGTCGCTGCTCGACCAACGTTATCGTCGGGACGCGGGGCGACCAATGAAAGGTCTCTACGCGCCGGAGGCGGTTGCAGCCGATGTCGCTCTGGAGCGGATGGGAAAGAAACCAACGGCCGAATCGCTGCCGATGGGTCGACTGGACCGACCGCTGCGGATCCTCTGTCTTCTCCGACTGGTGGCCGAACCCGCGCCCACCCCCCGGCTGAAAGAAGGACGTCTGTCCGAAATCGTCTGGCGATTTAACCCGTCCGATGAGGCCGCGGTGAATCTGGCGATCCGATTAAAAAAGACCGGCCGTTCATTCGTGACGGTTCATCTCGTCATGTCCGGAGGACCCGATGCCGAGTCCCATCTCCGTTGGGCCCTGGGTTACGGAGCCGATGCGGCGTACCGCATCGACGCATCGGTGGCGGCCGACGGTTCCACCTTAGTCGAGGCGATTTCCCTTCTTGAAAAATCCGGAACGTACGACATGATTCTGACCGGTTCCGCATCGGAGGACGGCGCTGAGGCCCTCGGACCCTTCGTGGCCGGGGCCCTGTCTCGTTATTTTACAAGGGCCTCTTCAATGGAGATTGTGGAGGACGGTCAGAAACTCGCGATCCGATCGGGTCCGGAACGCTCGAAGAGTACTGTTCTTCCGAACGAGCCTCTGGTACTGAGCTGGGAACAGACTGACGCGCCCCTACGGGTGGAAATCAACCGATTGATCGAAGGGCGGTTGGCCCCCATCCAGCGCCTATCGGTTCAGGAAAAGATCATTTCCGAACGGTTGTCTCCCGCCCGATCGGTCGTCCGCAAAAGCGAAACGATCCGTGAACTGGCCGGGGTGGCGGATTATCTTAACGCCTATCGGGTCGGGATCCAAGCGATGGAAGCCGAGCCCTATCGATCGAAGATTGATGCGATGCCGCTTCCAACCGGACCGACGGTCTGGACGATCATTGAAGCGCAGCAACGCAAGATGATTCCGGCACTGCTCGGCGCGGGAAATTTTTTGGGGCGGTCGCTGGATCAGAACAGCCATGCGGTGGTCTTGGGACCGGAGAAGACCTGGCCGCAGCTGATCGGTCTTGTTCGGGCCCGCGGATTAACCGGGGCGGTTTGCATTCCGGCTCCCGAAGGTCTGCTGACCGAGTCCGGCCGGATGGAATGGCTTAAAAAGTTCTCAGGCGTAGCCCAGAATGTCCGGATCGTCTGCGGGCCGCACTGGTCCGATGCCCTTGCGTATTTGTCGGGCCGTATCAACGGTAAATCCTCCTTGTTGTTCACCGACGTAATCGAGATCGACCGGCGTGAAGGCCTCTCGCTTTTCAAACCGGCCTACGGGGGAAAATTACGGCGATCCGTCACCCCGGTACTGTCGCAAACCCCCAATTTATTTATGACGGTCTCCCCGGCCGGCGATTTCCCATCGGGTGAGCCCTCCCTCCGCTTTACGGCCGGGAAGATGGAGGCAAAAACAATGGGTGTCAACCCCGACTGGTTCGAGTTAACGCCCCCGGTTGCGCAGGATGACCTAACCTCGGCCGAGGTGATCATCGACGTCGGATACGGCGTCCGGAATCAAGAGGGTTTTCATCTCGCGGTCCGGCTCAAAGAGGCTCTGGAACGGAAGGGGCTAACCGTTCATCTGGGGGCAACGCGCAAAGTGACCCAGGATCTGAAACTCCTTCCGCTTGCGCACCAAATCGGCCAGACCGGGGTGCGGGTGAATCCGAAACTGATCCTGGCACTCGGTATTTCCGGCGCGCCGCAGCACATGGACTACATCGGCGACCGCGCCGTGATCTTCGCCTTCAACAAAGATCCCCAGGCCCCGCTCATGAAGCTCAACGAGACCCGCCTCTCCCCGATCATCCACCCGATCGTGGGTGATCTGTTCGTGACGATCCCGAAATTGATCGAGATGATGTCGGCAAAATAATTCGATTCCGTGAATTGGTAGGGGCAATTCATGAATTGCCCCTACGTGAAATGCGATGCTACCACCTTTAGAGGAAAAGACAATGAATCCATCCATTCCCCTCCGCTCCCCCCGCGAAACGCTTGGGGGGTATGTTTTTCTTCCGCGATTAATCGACAAGGTCCGGTTGCACGCGCGAGGTAAACTCCCGCCGGAATATATCGGTAATCTTCTTAAACCAGGACTGACACTGGACGGCCGACTTCTCACTTTTACCGAATTGGATGCAGAGGAACTGCGTCGTGCGATCTTGGCAGCCAAGACAGATGAAGAGGTCTTGGCTTGGGTTGAGCGCCATGCGAAGCCGCACCCCATGACCGAGAAGCGTCAATGGATTACGGAGATCGAGACCTACAGGCCGAACGCGGAATCGGCGCAGCGACGAAGAGAGGTTTATAAAGAGATTGCCGCTAAGATCGATCCGGCCACGCTGAACGTTTTCGATCTGATCGATATGGACGAGGGCCGCATTCCAATAAAACAGAGACTATTTTGATTGGACTCGGTTAGCCGATTCCGGGGCAATTTTCAAAGACGCGACCGGCCCATCCTTCGGAGACACCACCATCCGGACGCGTTTTCTCGGATCGAAATAATTTTCTCCGGATGATATCCTTTTTATCACCTTAAATCCGACCTCGCTGTGACAAATCTCGCATCGTGTTCCCAACTCGCCCTCATGAATGTCGTCCTTCTGATGGCATCGAACGCACATGCGGGACGTTCTTTGGATAAAGAGTTGATTGACATGACATTGCTCGCATTTCAATAGGCCGTGCTTCTGTACGAGCGCATAGCCGGTTTCTTTCGCGTGATCAAAGTCATCCCGTTTCCAGGTCTTTGCGGTATGACAGACTTCACATTTTTTCCCGAAGTGACCTTTGTGATAGTCGTCCTTTATGTGACAGTCATTGCATACAGAAGAGGTATCCTTGAAGAGCGCCGTCTTGTGACAGTCGGAACAGCGTACGTCCCGATGTTTGTCCAGAAGCTGAAAACTCGCTTTTTGATGATCGAATTTCTGAACGTCCTTCCACCCCTTTTCCGAATGACAGTTCTCGCAGGAATCGCCCAGTTTTCCCTTGTGCTTATCATCCTTCTGATGACAGCTGGAACATTGACTCGGAATCTTGTAGGGTTCCTTGACGTGGCATTTCGTACAGGAAACGTCAACATGTTTTCCCGTAAGCGGATACAGCGTTTTTGAATGGTCGAAACCGATTTGCTTCCAATCCACGGCCGTATGGCAACGATCGCATTCCCGTCCCAGTTTACCCTTGTGGTAATCATCCTTTTTATGGCATTCAACGCAGGTCTTTGGTGTGGTTTTCAGTGCCGCAGTTGTATGACACTTCAGGCAGTCCGTTTTTTGATGTTTCCCAATTAACGTAAACCGCGTTTTATTATGGTCAAACTGGATCTCCTTCCAGTCCTTGAGCGTGTGGCATTGCGAGCATTCAGGACCGAGTATTCCCTTATGCCGGTCCACTTTTTTATGGCATTCAACACAGGTCTTGGGCGTGTCGCGTAATTGCGGGTTCTTGTGACATTTCATACACTCAACTTTTATATGGGCGCCTGCCAGCTTGAATCGGGTCTTATCATGGTCAAAGAGGATCTCTTTCCA
>JACQBZ010000078.1 GCA_016194285.1 Nitrospirota bacterium
ATTCGTGGTTAATCGGCGCGTCCCGGTCCCGTCCGCATTGGCCCGATAGATCTCCCAGTTTCCGTCCCGCCGCGACGTGTAGAGAATCTGCCGTCCGTCCGGAGACCAGGCCGGCCCCTCCGCCGGGGCATCGGCATGGCTCAGGTTCTCCTGATGACTTCCGTCCGCATTCATTCGGTATACCTGATACGTCCCGTCGCGATTGGAGTCGAACAGGATCGACCGGCCGTCGGGAGACCACTCGTTCCAACAGAAGCCGTCCATCGCCGGATCATGTGTCAGGCGCTGCTCCCGCGTCCCGTCGGCCGTCATGACATAGACCTCCCAGTTCCCGTCCTTATTGCTGACATAGGATAGGGATTGACCGTCGGGCGACCAGGCCGGATTGATGCTGTCCCCCTTCGCCGTCCGCGTCAGCCGGCGCTGTTGCGATCCATCGGATGCGATCGTATACAGCTCCCAGTGACCGGTCCGCTCGGACGCAAAGACGATTCGGGAGCCGTCCGGCGCCCATTCCGGATCGTCCGCTTCGGCCTGGTCGAACGTCAACCGAAGTCCGTTGGCCCCGTCCCGGTCCATGACATACACTTCGTCGTTTCCGTCCCGACTCGAGATAAACGCCAATTTTGTCCCGTCCGGAGACCAAGACAGGCTTCGCCCCTCCAGGGGAGGCGAGGTCAGGCGATAAGCCTTCGAATCGTCAACCGAGGTCCAAAAAAGCTCCCAGTGCCCTTGGGGCCCCGGCCGATCCAGTGTGTGACGTCCCTCCACCGGTTCGCCTGCGGTCCAACCGCTGCAGCCGCCCAGGATGCCGAAGGCCACAATCCCGAACCCGATGAGTCTGTTTTTCCGATTGTCCATCTGGATCGCTTCCCGATCTCCCCGTCAAAATCCGGCGGCCTTCGGCGCCAGCCAATGGGTTCCGCCGTCTTGAGTGTAGCGGATCAGTCCGCCGGTTCCCACCGCCGCGCCGTGTTCAGCATCCGAGAAATAAACGCTGTAAAAATCATTCGTGGTACCGGACGGCTGAAACCGCCATCGCTTTCCGCCGTCCTCGGTCGCCAAAATAACGCCTTTATCTCCCACGATCCAGCCGTGTCGTGCGTCCGGAAAATAGACATCACCCAACTTCTCCGTCGTGCTCACGGTTTCCCGTTTCCACATCGTCCCGCCGTCTACGGTATGAAGAACGACGCCGTCGCTCCCGACCGTCCACCCGTTCAGCGGATCCACAAAATAAATATCCCCGAGCCATTTGCCGTCGGGAGCCCGTTGCGTCCGCCAAGTCTTCCCGCCATCCTCGGTCGTCAGGATGACTCCCCCGCGACCCACCGCCCAGATTCGGAGACGATCCTGAACAAAGAGTCCATCCAGCCAATCCGTCGTCCCGCCCTCCTGCCTCTCCCAGGTCTCGCCCCCGTTCCGCGTATTGAGAATGAGTCCATTTCGCCCCACCGCCCAGCCGAATTGAGCCGGAGGGCTACCGACCGGCGGACCATTGGGCGAACCTACAAACTGGACATCGTAAATCCAATCTTCCCTCGTCCCGCTGGTCTGGGGAAGCCAGTGTCGGCCCCCGTCGGTCGTGTGCCAGATCGCGCCGAAACCGCCCACCACCCAACCGTTTTGAGCATCGGTGAAATCGACACCGCACAACCACCGCATGGTCTCGATCGGCTGGGCCGTCCACCGCGCCCCGCCATCCGTGGTATGCAGGATCACACCGCTGTCCCCGACCGCCCAACCGTTCTGAGCGTCCGCGAAGTGGACTCCGCACAACCAGGCCTTGACCTCCCGGCTCTGCGCGATCCAGGTCTCGCCCCCATTCGCGGTATGTCGAATCGTCCCGCCGCGGCCGACCGTCCACCCGTTCTGCGGATCGGTAAAAAATACACCGAGCCAATTGGCCTGGCCTCCGGACTGGGATTCCCATCGCTTCCCGCCGTCCGCGGTGTGGAGCACCGTTCCCGCCACGCCGACGGCCCAACCGTTCCGCTCGTCAAGAAAATGGACGCAATACAGAGAACGGGTGGTTCCACTGTTCTGGCGTCTCCATTCATGGCCTCCGTCCAGGGTCGAGAGAACGACCCCGTCCTTGCCGACGGCCCACCCTTGCCGCTCATTGAGGAAGAAGACCTCATAGAGCCAGTAGCCTTCCGGCAGGATCTGATTCTCCCAGGTTTCTCCTCCATCCCGGGTGTGGAGAATCAATCCGTCTCTTCCGACGATCCAGCCCCGATCCGCATTCACGAAGGAAACACTGTACAGATAGCTTTGTGTGCCGCTCGCCTGGGGGCGCCAGTGTTCCCCTCCGTCTTCGGTATGGAGAATCGTCCCATCCCGTCCGACGACCCATCCCCGCTTGGAATCCACAAACCGGAGGCTGAAGAGATGGGCCGACGTTCCGGCATGCTGCGGCCTCCAGCGATTTCCTCCATCGAGCGTTTTCAGGATCGTTCCGTTGTCTCCGATCACCCATCCCATCAAGGGATCCAGGAACTGCACGCCCCCCAAGCCGTTCGGGCTGCCGCTGACCTGCGCCGCCCAGTTTTCGCCCCCGTCCTCGGTGTGGAGGATCAACCCTCCCTTGCCGACAATCCAGCCCTCGTGAGGGTTGAGAAAAAAGACCCGGTCCAGATCCTCCTGCGGCCAGAGAGCAGTCACCGCCGTCCCCCGCCACAAGCCGCAGGCCGTGACGAACGCCCCGAAACAGATCATGCTGACAAAGAACACGACAAACCGGACACCGCCGGTCGTCCCGGCGGGAACCCCGATGTATCTTCTCATTTCATTTGCTGAGCCACCTGCAACACGGCAATCTCTCCATGCCCCTCCTCATTCACACGGGTAAATGCCAGATCCCGGCCGTCCGGGCTCCAGGAAAGATAAAGAAAGCTCAGGCCGTCGAACACCTGTTTGTCCACATTATATTTGAGCTCGCGCGTTCCCAGGACACCCTTACCGATTCGCCGCTCGTGGGTCCCATCGCGGTCCATGATCCAGATATCCCGATGCCCGCTCCGCTCCGAAACAAAGGCGATCCGGGTGCCGTCCGGGCTCCAGGCCGGGAGAAAGTCCCGACGGGTATCGGTCTTCTGGGTGAGTTGTTTGATGGTGCGGTCCTGGGTATCAATCAACCAGATATCGCTCTTGCCGCGCATCGAGGAAACCGCGGCCACCGATCGCGCGTCCGGGCTCCAGGCCGATACCCAATCGCCGCAACGAATATTCGGCATCCCCTGGACATTCCCGCCGTCCGCATCCATGACCCAGACGAGCACGTCCATCGATCGCGACGAAACGAAGGCGATGCGCTTCCCATCCGGACTCCAGACCGGCGCGATATCCAGTCCGTTATACTGAGTCAGCTGACGGTTGTCCGTCCCGTCGAGTTTCATGCTCCAGATATCCCAATTGCCGCCGTGATCGGACGCATAGGCCAGCCGGGTCCCGTCCGGGCTCCATGACGGAAAGCGTTCGTTGCTCGAATCATGCGTGATTTGTTTGAGCCCCGTCCCGTCCCGGTCGATCGTCCAGATATCCCAATTCCCGGCCAGATCGCTTTCGAACGCCAACGACTTTCCGTCTGGGCTCCAGACCGGATGGACCGCGTTGGCCGGTAACGCGCGGATGGGCATCACGGTCACATTGTTCCCGGCACAGCCCGCAACTAAAAGTTGAAAGGTTAAAAAAGCAAGAAAGGTTGAAAGGATTTTCCCCCTTTTACCCTTCGACCTTTTGGACCTTTCAACCTCAAAACCTTGCATTGCATCCTCCTCTCAACCCCTCATCCATTTCTACGGTTGCCATCGGGGCGCGCTGACCTCACCGCGGTTGAAGGTCAATCGCTTCAAATGGTCCCCATTGGGATCCATGATATAAGCCTCCTCCGCGCCGTCCCGGTTGGAGACAAAGGCGATCTGTTTCCCGTCCGGCGACCAGACCGGCTGGGCGTCGACGGCCGGATTCCGCGAGAGGTTCTTCACACCGGAACCGTCCCGGTTCATCACATAAATCTCGTTGTTGCCGTCCCGCGTTGTCGTGAAGACAATCCGTTGTCCGTCCGGGCTCCAGACCTGCATCCCCATCTGTTCATCGGACTTCGTCCGCGTGACATTGCGCGGCTTCGAACCATCGGCATTCATCACGTAGATCTCCCAGTTTCCATCCCGGTTCATATCGCGGTCCGTTCCCCAGGCGATCAAGGCCCCGTCCGGAGACCAGGAATGGAATCCCCGCCCGTCTTCCGCGGGATTCTGGGTCAGATTGACCGGATGCTCCCCATCGGCATCCATGAGATAGATTTCATAGTTGTCGTCCCGTCGCGACACAAAGGCGATCTTGGTGCCGTCCGGCGACCAGTCGGGGCTGTAGTCCCGCGCTTCATTCCGCGTCAGCCGTCGGACCTGGCCCCCGTCCGCCGCCATGGAATAGATTTCTTGATTCCCGTCTCGATCCGAGACAAAAGCCACCCGCCTTCCATCGGGAGACCAGGCCGGGTTGTAGTCCTGACCGCCGTTCCGCGTCAGGTTGATCGGGTGTGAACCGTCGGCATCCATTCCATAGATCTCTTTGTTTCCATCCCGTTCCGAAACAAAAACAATCTTCGTCCCGTCCGGCGACCACGCGGGGGCGCGGTTGTCGGCCTGCCCATGGGTCAGGCGCGTCACGCCCGTGCCGTCCGTATTCATCGTGTAGATCTCCCAATGGCCGTTTTCCTTCGACTCGTAAACAATCTTTTTCTGTCCGGCCATCCCCGGGGTTGAAAGAAGCAACAGCACGGCGCCGGCGGCCCACGCCGCGCCACCGGTTTTTAAAATTGACTTCATCACCTGGACTCCTTTTGTTAAGGGGCTCACGTCGCCCCCTCCACCGGCCAAGCCGGATGGAGCCTCCCCTTCTCGCTCGCTGTGCTCGCTGAGAATCTATCCAATAGATATCAGTTTCACGGTTGCCAGCGAGGATAATCTTCCCTCGTCCGCGTAAACGTCAATTGCACTTGATGCCGGCCATCGGTATCCATGACGTAGATTTCGTCATGCCCGGTCCGATTCGAGACAAACGCCACTTTTTTGCCATCCGGAGACCATAGGGGCACGTCATCCATCGCCGGATTTCTCGATAGATTCAAGGAACCGGTCCCGTCCGCATTGACGAGATAAACCTCTTCGTTACCGTCCCGCGTCGAGATGAAGGCGATCTGCCGGTTGTCCGGCGACCAGACAAACATGCCGATTCCCTCCTCGGCCGGACTGCGGGTCACATTCACGGGCTTGGACCCGTCCGCATTCATGACATAGATTTCCCAGTTTCCGTCCCGGTTGGTGACCCATGCGATCTTGGAGCCGTCCGGAGACCAGGAATGACTTCCTCGACCGTCTTCGGCCGAGTTCTTCGTCAGGTTTTCCTGATCCGTTCCATCAATGTTCATCCGGTAGATCTCATTGTTCCGGTCGCGGTTCGAAACAAACGCCACCTTCCGGCTGTCGGGAGACCAGTTGGGGTTCCAGTTATCGCCGGCCGCAGTCAAACGGGTCTGACGTCCCCCCTCCGGGTCCATCCGGTAGATCTCCCGGTGGCCGTCACGCTTCGAAACATAGGTGATCCATTGACCGTTCGGCGACCAGGAGGGACTGAAGTCATCCCCCGCGCTGCGGGTGAGGTTGCGCTGCTCCGACCCGTCGGCATTCATCAGGTAGACCTCTTTATTGCCATCCCGGTCCGAAACGAAAAGGATTTTTCGGCCGTCGGGCGACCAAAAGGGGGCCCGATTCTCGGCCGTCGTAAAGGTCAGACGAATCTGACGCGTCCCATCGGCCTCCATCAGATAGATCTCCCAGTTCCCGGACCGCCGGGATTCAAAGACGATCTTGGGGTCCCGATCGGGTTGAGGCGATTGAGCGTGCGGAGATTCCGTGACCGCGCCCAGCGCCACGGTCGATATCACCTTGTAGTGGGAGGCGTCGATGATCGAAACGGTCGAGGACCCTTGATTAACGACGTAAACCGTCCGACCATCCGGTGAAACGGTGATGTCCCACGGATCCTTCCCCACCGTTATCTTCTTAACAACCCTCTCGCTTGCCGTATCGAGGACCGAGATCTCCTGCGCGTCGCGGTGCGCGATGTAAAGATAGCGGCCGTCCGGCGATAGGGCCAATCCGCCGGGATAGCTCCCGACCCTCACCATGTTCCGGATTTGGTTCGTTCGCGCATCCAAAATCGCAATCTCACCGCTGTCCTCAATCGCCGCGTAGACCACTTTCCCGTCCGGCGCCATCACGATGTCTCTCGGCCCCCGAAGGACTTCTTCGCCGTCCGGAAGGATGACGGTCCGGGCCGCATCCGAACTCGGATCTTTCAAGTTCAAACGGGCCGTGACGGCCCCGGTCGATGTATCCACCACGCGGATCGAATAGAAATCGGTCACGTAGACGGATTTTCCATCCGGGGCAATCGCCACATTCTGAGGCCCTATGCCCATCGGAATCCTTTTTTTGACGGTGCGGCTGGCCAGGTCCACGACGGACAGGCTGTCGCCGGACTCATTGGCCACGAAGATCGTCTTGCCGTCCGGAGAGACGGCCATCCCGCCCGGATCCATGTAACGGCCCTTTTCATCTTTCAACGAAATTTTGGCTCGGATGGTATTGGAATGGGTGTCCACAACGGCAATCGCGTCCGCCTCACCCAAGGCCACATAGAAATCCCGACCATCCTGAGTGATGAAGCCGCCGCAGGGGGGAGAGTCCACCGCCACCTTGCGGACCTGCGTCGGGTCGCTCCGATCAATGATGTAGAAGTGGCGGAGGCCTTTTAACGTCACGTAAAGTTGGGTCGGACCGTAGATAATCCGGCTCGCCGTGTGTTTTGCTAAAACAGGGGCTGGATACGAGATGAAGGATGCGAGTGTGAAAAGCACAACAGCGCACAATGAGAGAATCCGCCGGCACCCTGATCGACGTTCCTCACCGGCATCCGGCATCTTGCATCCTTTCCCCGTCATTTTGCCCACGAGACCCATTTTTCCTCCGCATGGCGATGCGTCAGTCGGCGCGGGTGCGATCCGTCCCGATTCATCACTTCGATCTCCGAAACCTTGTCTTGGGACGAAGTAAATGCGATTCGCCCCCCGTCCGGCGACCAGACCGGCCAGAAATGATCCGCCGCCCCGGCCGTCAACGGTGTAGACTCCGAGCCGTCCGACCGCATTCGGTAAATCTGCTCCTGCCCGCTTCGGTCCGACACAAATAGAAGATTGCGGCCGTCAGGCGACCAGACCGGTCCATCATCCGCGGCCGGATGGTTCGTCAGGTTGCGCGCTCCGGACCCATCCGAGGCCATCACATAGACCTCGATGTTTTGATCCCGTTCGGATACGAATGCGATTCGTCTCCCATCCGGCGACCAAAGGTGAGTATCCAGGCCGTCGTTCGCCGGACTGTATGTCAACCGTGTCGGCATGGATCCGTCAGACTCCATGACATAAATCTCGGGATTTCCGTCCCGGGTCGACACAAACAAGATCTTCTTTCCATCCGGTGACCAGACCGGGATGGCATCCATCGCCGAGTTGAAGGTCAATCGCCGCTCGCGGGGGGAAGCGGGCAGGACTGCGGTCCCAATTTCCACCGTATAGATCTCCTCGTTTCCATCGCGCAACGACGTAAACGCGATCCGCGTCCCGTCCGGAGACCAGTCCGGATCCTCTTCATCGGCCGGCGTGTAGGTCAGCCGGGTCTGGCCTGTGCCATCGGCCCTCATCACGTACAGCTCCTTATTCCCGTCGCGGGTCGAAACGAAGGCGATCCGCGTCCCGTCCGGAGATCCGACCGGCCAGATATCATCTCCACGACTTTGCGTCAGTCGTTCTTCTTTTCCGGTCGCCAGGTCCATGCGATAAACTTCCCAATTCCCGTCTCGATTGGAGCTATAAACAAGCCGCCCGTCATACTCGCCGCGTTGCGCGTTGGGCTGCATGACCGTACAGCCCGCCAGGATCAAACTGGTAAAAACGATCGGCCATGGAGTCACGGCTCAACGCTTCGAACTCTCAACCGTTCCATTCTCTCTTAATCCTTGGCGCATCGGAACCCGTACGTATAATCCGAATGCCACCCGTCCTTCTCCCGGGGGCCGACCGTCGGAAGAACCGCCAATCGCGCCGCGGTTCTCGAAAAAGCGGCCTCGGTCAAATAGGATCCCCCGCGGATGATCTTAAAGCTTCCGGATTCTTTCACCGTCCTCAGCGGGTTTCCGGGATAAGACCGATAGGCCGTGGCCGTCCATTCCCTCACGTTGCCGGCCATGTCATACACCCCGTACGGGCTGACATCCTCCGGGTGACTGCCGACCGGCGCTTTCCAGCCCGGAACCTGGTAGTGTTCTTGGCCCGCAGGCGCCTTCCAGGCCGCGCTGCTCTCCAAGGTGTTCGTGCGGCCGGCCTCAAACCGATCGCCCCACGGCCAGAGACGCCCGTCCGTCCCCCGCGCGGCCTTCTCCCATTCGGCCTCCGTCGGAAGACGCCGGCCGACCCATTGACAGTAACGAACCGCATCAAACCAGTCGACGTCCGAGACGGGATAGTTGTCATACCCCTCCGGGAAATGATCCGCCCGACCGGCTTCCTTCCAGTAACCCGGATACTTCTTTGAGCCCGTCGCATTCAAAAATTGAAGGTACTGGGCCTCCGTGACTTCATAACGGTCGATGGTGAACGCCCGGACATAGACCTTCTGCTGCGGAAGTTCATCCACCCCGATCTCAAAACCGATCTTCCCGTCTTGTTCGGTGCTGCCCATCAGAAACCAACCGGCCGGCACATTGACCATATCGGTTGTCGGTTGTGCGTTGTGCGTTGTGAGTGGCATGGAAGCACACCCAAACAAAAGTGGAAAGGTTAAAACAAAGGTTAAAAGATAAAAAGGTTGCAAGGGTGAAAGTTTTTGTTCTACCACCTTTGTACTTTTCAACTTTTGAACCTTTGAACTCATTTTATGTCCTTCGCGCACCGGAAACCGAAATCCGGCTGGGCCAATTCGGCCAGGCGGAAATGTCGGTGGGCCGGTCGTGCAAAGGGGTTGGCCGGCATGCCCCACGACCCCCCCCGCAGGATGCGAAATTTCTTGTCCGGAGCAATGGTCTTGGGAGCCCCCGGATAGGATTGAAAAATGGAGGAGGTCCATTCCATCGCGTTTCCGGCCATGTCCTGCACGCCGTATGGGCTTGCGCCATCGGGAAAACTCCCGACGGGTGTCGTCCAGTTCCGCTTCGAGTCTTCCGTATTAAGCCGTTTAAGCTCCAATTGGTTGCCCCAGGGCCAAAGACGCCCGTCCGTCCCCCGCGCGGCCTTCTCCCATTCTTCTTCGGTCGGAAGGCGCTTGCCTGCCCAGCGACAGTAAGCCTCGGCGTCATTAAAATTCACATCAATCACGGGATGATTGTCTTCCGGCGCCGGGTACCCGAATTCTTTATAGTCCTTCCAGATCGACGGCGGTTCATGTCCGGTTGCGGTCACAAACTTCCGATACGGACCGATCGTGACCTCATATCGATCCATCCAGAACGCCGGAACGGATGCCTTGTGTTTGGGAATGGAATCCATGCCCACCTCGAACCCGATCTTACCGTCGTTGGAATCACTGCCCATCACGAACTCCCCGCCGGAAACCAGCACCATGTCATCCGGCCCAACGGCCTTTGCGGCTGAAAGGTTGAAGGGTTGAAGGGTTAGCAAGGTTAATAAGAGAAACGGCCTTCCAACCCTCCAACACTTGAACCTTTGAACCTTTAAACTCATTTTACGTCCATCGTGCACCGGAAACCGATCGACCGATGTCGCTTTTCAGGTTCACGGGCCATGCTGCGGCTGGCCGACCGGGCATAGGGCTCGCCCGGCAAGGTATAGGCGCCGCCTTTGACGACCCTGGTTTTCCCGAACGCGCCCCGAACGAGCTTGCTTCCCGGATAGGCCTGATACCAGTCGGCCGTCCATTCGGCGACATTTCCGGCCATGTCGTAAACACCGTACGGACTGACGCCCTTTGGGAAACTTCCGACCGGCAAGGTCCCCCCGGTTTTATATTCTTGAACATTGGCCTTTTGGGGGTCAAAGATATTTCCCCAGGGCCAGATTCGCCCGTCCGTCCCCCGCGCGGCTTTCTCCCATTCGGCCTCCGTCGGCAGCCGTTTTCCGGCCCATTCGCAATACGCCTCCGCATCCTCCCATGATACATAAATAACCGGATGGTTTTCAAACTCTTTTGGAACGCCGCCCTCCCGGGCCCAGGGATAAATCTCCGGAAACCGTGGATCGCCTGGAGGCTTTCTCCCCGTCGCTTCGATGAACTTGCGGTATTGCTTCGCCGTCACCTCATACCGGTCGATATAGTACTCCTTCAGCTTTACCGTATGCTGCGGCAGTTCATCCACCCCCACGGTAAAACCGACCCGCCCGTCTTTCGGCAAGCTGCCCATTAAAAACTTCCCGGGCGGGATCAGGACCATGTCGTCCAGTGCAACCGCCCACGTCGTTGCAAGGGTGAAAGGTTGCAAGGTTAGAAAGGTCAGGAAGGCGAATAAACCTTTGAACCTTTTGCGCCTTTGCACATTTGCACCTTGCAACTTTACCCGCTCGTTCCCGGGTTTCTCCCCCCCGCGCACCAGCGAGCATTCGGCGTACCGGTGCTCGTGGCCTGATAGGCACAGGAGTCCATCACCTCATTATGGCAATGGAGATAACAAATCTCTTAGTCCCTAAGATGTACCAACCTCCAGTAGTGCACTATGGAGATTTTACCCAGGATTTACCCACCGATAATCACCTCCGGTAGAGGATTTCCATGTGCATCAAAAGAGCCAACAAAGTTATCATCGAATATTTGGATTAAATCTTCTTGTGTGGTCATCTGAGAACCGATAATCGTTTCTGGTAAGGGATCTCCATTATAGTCCACCCTTTCTGTCCAATTCTCGTCAAATGTCTGTATATCAACCTCCCCAGCTGCAACATTCATTGGCATTTCTGGGACTGAAGGATCAGCACTGTTTTGAACATTACCGCTGTGAGACTCAACAGTTGTTCCCAAAAAAGCCAGGTGGTCTTGCAGTTTATCTTCATTTGCTTTGAGGTTATCCTTGTTTGCGTTGACAAATATATCTTCTCCGCTTCCCTCAACCCTACCGCACCCATTTAGTTGTACAACGAGATATGAAGATAAGGTCAGTGTCAAGAATAAGGAGAAAAAAGTGACCTTCAGCTTCATAATTCAGTCCTCCAAACTGGTTGTCTGTTGTGTTTTGATCACTTTTCTATTTTGCACCCGATACAGAAATACCAAGGCCATCTGCCGCAGCGACTCCATTGAATTGATATTTGAGCCCCCAGATGAATTGGGCGGGGGTTATGTAGACATAGGCACTCCCCGCACCAAGCCGCCCACCAGGAGATGCAGAAGGAGCACCCACAATCACTGCTGGCGTATTGCTTGTTGTGACACCCCCTGCACCAGAAACAGACCAGCCGAAATAATTATAAGAAGCACCTCCATCAATTCTGACATTTTGTGTTCCGTCCAAGCCACTATAGATATAAGCGGCTCCCGCATTCGTTTTTCCAGGAGGGTCGAAATATGGAGCCCCTATAATATAATCCGAGCAGGAGGAATAATCCACATTTCCAGCGCTTGACACGGAATGTCCAAAGTGGTCGTATGCAACGACTCCAGAATGCGTGCGGATAAGATTACCCGTCGCTCCATTGTAAATATAGGCCATTCCGTTGTCGGTCGCCCCTTCATATTCCGCTCCTACAATGATGTCGGCCTTCCCATCACAGGTAAAGTCACCAGCGGAAACAGACTGAGCACCACTTTCGCCACCGGTGTCGATTTTATAAAGTGCTACTCCCGAAGCACCGGAATAGACAATGACATCGTATATGCCACAGGATCCACAAGGGTTTCCCACAATTATGTCCGCCTTTCCATCACCATTGACATCTCCTGCAGCAACGGGGCCGAATTGTTCACCGGAAGGGGGAGCAAAGGTGTAGAGTAGTGCCCCTGTTGCCCCGGAAAATACATACACACGACCACCTGTAAGGCTAAAACCACCCGTAACAATCAAATCGCTCCTGCCATCACCATCCACATCCCCCGCAGTGACATAAGATCCAAGTCCATCATTAGCGGCAGAGCCATTAAATCGGTAAAGAAGCGCCCCTGTTGCCCCGGAATAAACAAAGACACTCCCTGCATTGGAATGTCCGCTAGGATCGGCATTAGGAGCACCGACGATCAGGTCTCCCCTTCCGTCGCCGTTCACGTCCCCTGCCATAGCAACAGAATAACCCAACCAATCCCCTGCAACACTACCATTGAATGTGTAAAGCAGGGCTCCGTTTGATCCGGAGTAAACATATGCACTACCTGCATCGGTTCGGCTGCTTGGATTTGCTAAATAGGCCCCGACTATTACATCCGCTATACCATCGCCGTTCACATCGGTTATGAATACGGCCGCTGCTTCTGAAACTAAAAACCAGTTAATCACGAAAAAGAAAAATAAGACTACTCGAGCATTGAAATGTTTACCCATAACACACCTCCTTCGTTTTGTCTGCACTCCGTCTAAAGTTCATTCTATGATCACGCATAAACACCCAAGGTTAGAACTTTTAACACCCCCTTCCTGCTAGGTCACATGGTAGTTAAAGGGTTACCTTGAACTTTTATACTCTTCAATAATCGTTTCCCCTCTTTCAACTGTTGAACTGCTCTATCATCCATACATGCATTACCCGCTGGTTCCCGGATTCCTACCCCCTGCGCACCATCTCGCCCGAGGAGTGCCGGTGCTGCTGTCCTGATATTCGCAGGAATCCATGACTTCATTATGGCAGCGCAGATAGCATCGGAACCCGGAACCGTCATAGAACCACATCGGCTTCTGGGCCGTGGTCCCTTCCACGGTCGGGCCGAAATTGATGAGGTGCGTTCCCCTCACGCCGTCCACGATTCCGTCCACACTGTCATCCGCCAGCCCTACACCGTGACCATCACCGTAGATGGTATTGAGCGCTTCGATGTTCGAATGAACATTATAATGGCATTCATGACACATCGCGCCGCTCCACCGCAGATGGTACATATGAAGGTTTCCGTTCCACCACGAGTCGACGCCGGCGGAAGAAGGAGCCAGACCAAAGAACCGGGTCAGGCTGCGGTCTTTGTCGCCCAGCGTGGACTGCCCAAAATAGGTCGTCGTCACGTCCGGATCGAAAGCGGCGCGATCATGGCACTGGAAGCAGAGCAAGAACTTTTGAAAGTGACTGTTGTTCGAACCTTTTCCACCGCCAGCGATGCCGTGGCCGGCACCAGCCCCCCCCGTACCAGGCCCATTGTACCCGTCCCCATCGGTGCAGCCCGGGGGATCTTGCTGCTCAAAACATCTCCCGGGGGCCAGAATGTTTGTATCGTAATTGGCCCGCAAGAGGCGACGATGAATCGAGCCGTGGGGCCCGATGGGTTGGCCCGGCCGTCCGGTGACATACGGAACATCGTTATTCAACGCGGGCCAGATGTCGGTCGGCCGCAGATTAGACTCCGTTAAGGGACCCAAGAAACCCGGGGTCACTGGAGCATCGTTCAACGTATTATCGTACGCGTCGTATTTATTGTTGTTGTGGCAGTCCGTGCATTGGATCGTCAGGTTGGACAGCGCGTTGCTCGCGACCCCCGCGGAAGGAAGTGTATCGCTTCCCGTCTGACACCCGGTGATATCAAAGGCCGCCGCCAATTGTTTACACAACTGCGGGGAGCCGTTCCGACCCGGCATCACGACGGGATGATAGGCCGGATTCTTGGTTTGCTGTGTGTGCGAAAAGACCAACGTCCCGTAGCGAGCCAGGTCCACGCTGATCATCTCGGGCGTATCCAGATCTTTAGACAGGGGGTTGAACTCGCGCCATTTGTTGCTGAAACCTTTAAAGCTGAATTGATCGCCCGTCGTGCCGTTGGTCGGATCCGAACGGGAAGAAAAAGGGATTGAAACATAGCTCGCGTAATTGGGGGGTACGGATAAGATCGCGACATCGTCCGGATATCGGTATTGTCTTCCCGAAACCGGCCCGAAGAGATTGGTATAACTGTTGCCGTGGCACCGGAAACAAACCTCATACACATAGGGATCCCGATTGGCCGATGTCCCGTTAATCGTCGTATCGGTCCCGCAGATCACGAAGCCGGGTTCGCACCGACCCACCGCGATGGGATGAGTCCCTAAGATGTCAATCCCGATACCCTTCATTCCTTTTAAGCGCCCACCCTCTCCATTGGCGTTGGGCGGATTTGCATTCGGCGCGCCGTTATAGGACAAGGCGGCAAAGTTGGGACTGTTCACCTGATGCGGGTTGTGGCAGTCTACGCATTCCACGTGCGCCACGTCCGGCGTGCTGATGCCGGGCGTCTCTTCATTGATGACAGGGGCCATCGCCAATCCTTCGCTCATAAGCTGCACCCCTTCCTGAGACCGGGAAATGAAAACCGGTTCATGTCCACCGGCCAATTGAAGACACATCGCGCTCCCCGTACCGCTGCCGCCTGCGCAGATTGAGCTGTCCTTGTTGAACTCGGAAAAAATATCCGGCGCGATACGCGCGGCCCCGGCGACAAACCTCAGATTGGCGCCGGTCGTCGGATCCCCGGCCGGCAAAAGATTCGGAATAATCGAATTCACGCCCGTTCCATTGGGCGAATGGCAAAGAAAGCAGGTGTTTTCGACTGCATCGCTTCCCCCGAAGGTCGTTACTCCCTCTCGATGAAGTCGCTTGGCCCCCTGGGCCGTGTGCGGATCGTGACAGTTGCGGCAGGCATAGGCTCCCACCGTATGCGTCGTGTCGCCGTCAAAATCGTAGGGGTTCGTGGAGTCGGGATAAGGCGCATGCACCGCTGTGCTCACGGAATGGGTGCTGGGGCTCCAACCCGGTTTGCTATGGCAATACAGACAGATGATCTGTCCGGTCGCTGGGGTTGGCCCGCCCCCGTTATTGGGAAGGAATCCCGACTCGCTCGCATCCTGGAAGCGCGGGGCTCGAAGGAATTTGGGATAGGTGACGGCATGGGGATTGTGACAGGAGGTGCATTGAACGTTTTCAAACGTCGAGGGCACCGCCGTGCTTCCGTATCGCTTCACACCGGTCTTGTACCCCCCGGCCGGAGCCAGAGGGGTCACATCGTTGATTCCTGCCGGAGTCGCACCGGGATCCACCAGCTCGGTATCCGTTACCGTGGCCAAGTTGGTATCGAACCGAAACGAGATTGGATGGTCATTTTGAAGGTTTGTTCCCAGATACCGGGTGTCGCCGGTTAACTCGGGGTTCGAACCGCCGCCCGTTCCCAGAGGCATTTGACCGCCCGGTTGGACACCGCTCATGCCGATGGCCGTCCCCAAATAGCCGCCCGATTCGGGCTTGTTCACCACGCTCCCGATCGCGATCGTGCCGTCGTGACAGGACAGACAGAGCCGAGAATAACCGGTGGGTTTGTTTGGGTCATTCAGCGTCCCTTCAAATGAAAAGCTCCAGGTATTGTCATAAAGGATATAGGACTGTGTATTCTGATAGTCGATGTTGCGGTTCCAGAGCGGCGCTTTCAATGCGGTCGCCGTGGCATTGGAACCATGGGGGGTGTGGCAAAAGACGCAGATCTCGGTCGTTTCGGTGGACTTTACGGTTCCAAGCCCCGTGCTGGAAAGATTGTGTTTCGTGATCTTGATGTTCTCTTGGATGGAAACGGTCCCCGGCGGGATGGGCGGCTGGGCAAAAACCGGATCGACCGGACCGAACGGTTGCAACATCACAAAACTAAAAATCAATGCCCATGGCCCATGTTTTCTAAATGCCAGACTCACTACGCTTCGATTTGGACCCATCTCGCTTCCTTTCTCTCCTGCGTCCACCGATCTGCGAGGGTGAACGGACGACCTCGTCACGGCTGAGGTTCTCCCAAAAACTGGAAGACTTCCACCCGCTGGTTGTAGGTATCCGCAACATAAATCCGGTTCCTGTTGTCGACAGCAATACCGGCCGGCAACCAAAAGTCCCCTTCTTTCTCGCCGGCTCGGCCAAAGTTCAAAAGTAACTCCCCTTTCCGGTCAAAGATCTGGATCGTGTCATAGATACCGTCCACCACATAAATATGCCCGGAAGAGTCCACCGCAACCCCCTTGGGCTTTGAAAAGCTGCCCAAGGTGTTTCCCAGTTGGCCCAGCTTTCCCAAAAATTTTCCGTCCGCATCGAAGATCTGAACCCTGAAGTTCATTGAATCCGTGATATAGAGCGTGCCTTCGGAATCGATCGTGATGTGGGTTGGAAAATTGAGCTCACCCTCTTGATTCCCACGTTGGCCAAATGTCATCAGCCCTTTACCGGAGGGATCAAAAACCGACACGGTATTAGACGCCGTGTCCACCGCATAAAGGCGCCGCAACTTTGGATTGTAGGCGATGCCGGTCAGACGGTGAAACTGTCCCGCTTCCCCGATCGTCCGGACCAATCTCCGCTTTTTAGGTTCATAAACAAAGATCCGGTTTAGCTCGGAATCGGACACATAAATCAAGCCGTTTTCATCCACGGCAACGCCGACCGGCGACATCAGCCGGGATCGGCCTCGCTCAATCCAAAAGATCTGTTGGTAACTCTTGGCCGAAAAATCGTAGATATGGACCGCTTGCAGTCCGGTGTCCGTGACGTAAACCCGCCCCTTTCCGTCCGTGGTCACGGCATACGGGCGAAGCATGTGCGGCGCCACCCCCTTCCCAAACAGAAATTCAACGGTCATCCTGAACCAGCTCCGTTTGGCCCCCAGGTCCTTGGGCTCGGAAAAACTATTAAGATACGAAATCACCGGCGGGTCGGGCGGCAACGGCCAATACCGTTCGACCTTATTATTCTTCGCCAGTTCGGTCGTGGCACAGGATGTTAAAATCAGGCCCAGACACAAAAACCCGATCAACCGCCCAAAGGGTCTTTCACCCTTTCCTGATCGGAGCGCGGGAACTCCCCCGGTCCACACGTTGTTCTTGGCCTTGCCAGCCCCGTTCATCAAAATGACCTGCTGGCCCGCGCCATGATGGAGCGGGTCCCATATCGATCGCCGGACGTCCGGGTTTCAATCTCCTGATACTGTAGGCCCAGGAGCATTTGGCCGATCTGATAATTTAAAATCACGTCCCCCTCAAAAACATTGACATCCGCCCGATAACGGTTGTCCTCTTCCGTATCTTTTACCGATGCAAGCAGGTTCATGTTAAAGATCAAATAGGTTGTATACTGGATCTGGCCGGTAAAAATCTGCCGGTCCAGTAGAAGCTCGGCCGGATATTTTTCAATCCGGTAGGTCGCGTTCACCAGAAGGCCGATCAAGGTCGTATAGTTGGCGTTTACGTCGCCGGAGGTGACTCTTCCGGCGATACCGAAGCCCGAGGTATCGGAGTAGTTGGCCGCGCCTCGGAGAAACAGGTTATCCCCGTTTAAGACCAAATTCTTATAATAGGAGCTGTCGGCATAGAGCTGGAGGAGATAGGTGCTTTGATTCGTCGTGACGGAATCGGTCATGCGCTGGATGTTGCTGTAGGTCGTATTAAAACCGACATGGACGATCTGAGTATTGGTGTTATCCGCGCCCAGCGTGATGAAGTTTCCGAGATCTCTTGAATCAACGCCCGTCGGATTCGTGTTCGAAAGGCCGTAGGTGATCTGATAGGAGGTCCGGTACTGGAAAAGTTGCCAGGGCCGGCTGTACGTGATGTTATACCGGTATTGCTGGAACAGATTATTGGTATCCGGCGTGCCGGTTGCGCTGGTGGAGGTTTGCCCGGCCGTACCGGCCAAGCCGGTCGTCAGACCGAAGATCGGACGGTAGTTCAAGATCGCATCGGCCGATTCGGAGTTGATCGTTGAATCGGTAACGGAAATGTGCAGATATCGACCGTCGAAGCTCGAATCCGTTTTTTCGTCGTAGCGTAGGTTCGCCAGTCCCAGAACGGCATAGCTCTTAAAATCATTAAAGTAGGGCGTTTCGGTGTAATTATAACTGGCCATTCCATCCCACCAATACAAAGGGGGACGATAAATCAGCGCGGTACCGTAACTCCGCTCCTGAAAGAAGGACACCCCGGCGGTCGGCCCACCCGGTACCAGAGGAATCGCCGCCACATTCTCGGGGACATGCCGTTGAGCATACCGTCCGTACGCCGTGAGGGTCAGGCTGCTCGTCAACTGGGTATTGGTATCGAGATTGACGCCGTGCGAGGTGGAGGGAGAGGTGGTGTTGGTGTCCGCCTCACTAAATTGGTAACCGCCGGACAGACGGGTCGCTCCGACGGTCGTATCGGTGAGGGCGGTAAACGTTCGGGTAAGAAATTTATCCCCCGCATTGGAATCCAGCTTGGACTGCTGAAAATTTAAGACCAACCGCGGTATTTGGCGGAGGTTGACGACCCAGTTCGCGCCCAAAGAGTCAATATGGTCCTGGCTGGACAGACTCGTGCCGCCGATACTCAGGTCGCTCTTCCGCTCCACGTGTTGAGCACTCAGATTTAAAGGAGACCATACCGGAAACAAATTCATTGTGAGACGGTAATCCATCACCGTAAAACGGTTCTTTTGATTCGTCTGGTCAATATTGACGTCCTGATCCAGCCACGAGACATCGGCGCGATAACCGCCTAGGCGGTAGGCGTCTCCAAAAACAAACAGGGCGTATTGTTGATTGAGCGAACGTATGGTGCTGGTCGTGCTACTCACGTCGGTATCCTGAAAAGTTGTGGATTTGTTGTAATTGATGTTTAACGAGCCTCCAAGATTGAGAAGCCGCGCCTGGGCTTCCGCGCATTCCACAACAACCCATAAGGCCGCGATGATCCACAGCCAGCGGCCGTCGGGCCTCGGAAATCGCGATGCGGCCATCCTTGTCTCTATCCATTGATGACACTTCCCTAATAACGCGGATCGGAACCAGCGGTCAAAACAACCCTTGACTCCCCTTTGCATCAATGGCCCCGCGCCCCGAGGAAGGATCTATCCTGAAAAATGGATCCTCAGAATCAATCGACGAAATACCGAATCAGTAGACTTTAATCTCGGCCTTTGCACGAAGGCCGTCCATCCACTCTTTCAACTTCGCGTCCGTTGCGGACTCCTGCATTTCTTTCCGCAGCAAGTCCTTGTTGAGATCGTCAAAGGCCATCTGCTGCGCCGGTTGTTTCTCCTCCACTTTGAATACCACATACCCGTAAAGCGTCTGAACCGGATCGCTGAAGGAACCCACGTTCCGGTCATACGCCACCCCTTCCAGCTCGGCATAAGGCAGCCGACCTTGATGAAGAAGACCGGTATCGCCCCCCTTCGATTTCAACTCCTCCTCATCCGAAAACTCTCGCACCAATTTTTCAAAATCTTCGCCTTTTCGGGCGCGGTCGGCCAATTCCTGCGCCTTCTGACGGGCCTTTTCCCAATCCGAAGCAAGGCCGGAGGGATCCACACGGATCAATAAAATCCGCAACCGGATTTGCGGGGGACGTTTGAACTGGTCCCGATGACCGTCAAAATAACGTTTCATCTGGTCATCGCCAATGCTGATTTTCGAACGAACCTCCTGATCGGTCAACTGCTTGATGGCCAGGTAGCGCTCGACCCCCCCTCGGATATCCTCCAGGGTCAGCCCTTGAGCCTTTAACGCCTTCTGATATTTCTCTTCCGACGGAAACCGACTCTCGATCTTCTGAAGTTCGGCCTCGACGGATTCCGGCTTGACCTTGATCTTCAACCGCTGGGCCTCCTGAAACAGGATTTCCTGACCGATGAGTTTATTCAGTTCTTCGGTTCGCATCTCGGTCAAACGCTTCTGGGACAGATTACGATGGCCGGTCTCCGGGATCCGTCCCTCCATGGCCTTCTTCAGATCCAGCGCCCGGATTTCGACGCCGTTGACTGAAGCGACCGGTTTTGATAAGGCAGATCCTTCGTCTTTACCGGCGGATTGAGTTTCGGGCCCGCCGGCTTGGACTCCGGTGTTCACAAGAGAGAGGAGCGCAAATAAAAATATCGCCAGTATACGACATCCTCTATTCCTGCCGCGGATCCACCTGTTTGGTTTTTTATCGTCCATATATAAAAAACAGGATGCCTCACCCCCGGACAGCGGGAAGCATCCAAGAAATGAACCTCTTAATTTCGGTCTGTAGGGGCGGGATGATCCCGCCCCTAACATCATACTCGGTTATTTCTGATGGCAGGAGATGCAGATCAGACTTCCTGCGTTTGGATTATCCGCGATCAATTCGGAATCTCCATTGTTCAAAAGGTCATTCACGGTCGTCGCGCCACCGCCGCTGGGAAGAACTTGCGCCGCGTCATACCGGCTTGGGAGTCGCAAGAACATCGGCCGTGGCGCATGCGGGTTGTGGCAGGAGGCGCATTCAATGAAATTGCCGGCCCCCGGGTTCCGATCCACGCCGGGATAGGAGCGAAGCGCATCCCGCCTGTCCGTAGGGATCGATGCATTTCCTTGTCGGGACAAGAGCCTTAACCCATTGGCGGGATTGGCCGGAGGAGAATTGAGCCGCAGCTCATCAAACTGCGGATCAGTGATAGGAATCTCCATGCTGATCGGGTGATCATCCCGCAGGTCTGTTGTGAGGTTTGGAAACGGCGCCGCGCCTACCGTCATGAGCTGGTAGTTTGTCCCTGTGTCGGTTCGAGTTGCATTGGCCATGGACTTATCGGCATCTAAAAAGGCGGTGGCCGCGGTGATGATTCCTGTGGTGGCTCCCGGAGGAATGATGTTTGCCGGTCGGTATCCGCCGGAGCCGCTCATGTTGATCAAGGAATCAAGCGCGATTGTTCCGTCGTGGCAGGACAGACAGGCGAGAGAAACGCCTTGAGGCTGACCGGAATTGGTCCCGTCGAAGTTAGGGCCACCGTAAATTTGGTAGCCTGAGTTTAATGGAACTGTTCGGTTCCATAACGGCGTTGCACCCGGCGCACTCGGGCTCGCTCCATGCGGGGTGTGGCAGAAAACACAGACCTCGGCCGAACTGCTCCCGGCGTTCGGGAGGTTCGGGTTGAAGTCTCCCGGCTTTCCGGATCCGAGGTTATGCAGCGTGTTCTTAATGTCTTCCGCCGGCACGGAGGCTGGGTAAGGAGCCGGATGACCTGTACCGCTACCCAAATGCTTTGCCCATCCAAGGGTCGGCGGACTGATCATCAGCGCCCCCGCAACGAGCACGAGAACTTTCAATTTAAACTGCATCGTTCTATACTCCTTTCTATGTTCTGGAACATTGGGCCTCAAGTTATTTTGCATGACAGGACAAACAGATCGCACTCCCCGCATTGGGCCGCTGTCCCCACATTTTCCCGGTGGGGTTTCCGGAGGTATCCGACGGAGAGAGATCCTTTTCAACCAAGCCCGGCACGCCGCTCGGAAGTCTCAAGAACGACACTCGAGGGGTATGGGGGTTGTGACAAGAAGCGCATTCGATATAATAACGCCCGGGCTGCTCGGTGGACGGGTACGCACGAAGCCGGTCCCGCTTCTCCAGCGGCCAGACCGCCAGTTGCGGCGGGACCCCGGGCGTCAGAGGTGACGTTCGGCTGATATAGGCCACGCTGGTCCCGTCCGTCCCGCCGTCCAATTTGGACGTCGTCAGATCTTGACAGATCTGGCTGAACTGGGCATCGGTGAGGCAGGGGATTTCCATCCCGATCGGGTGATCATCCCGAAGATCAAGCCCCAGATTCGGGAAGGGCTGGGCTCCCTCGCTTCCTCCGCCCCCGTGCACCAGGTCATGAAGACCCCCGGAATAAGGACTTTCACCGGTCGTCTCCACCTCGGTCGTATCCCGCAGTCCCTCGGTAAAGGTCTTGTCGCCATCCACAATCCCGCCCCCGAAAAAATTAATCGACGTCGTGCTGGTCCCCGGGCCGCGGCCCGTACCGAGGTTGGTCGGAATGAATCCACCCGATCCCGGCCCGTTGATCATCGCATCAAAGGCGATGCTTCCGTCGTGGCAGGACAGACAGGCCAGCGACACTCCCTTGGGCCGATGCGTCCCGGTGAAGTCTTGCGCGTCGAAATTCGGAGATTCATATACTTCATAACTGGAATCGTCCGGCAGGAGACGGTTCCAGAGAGGCGCATGGGTCGAGGCGGCCAAATTGGCGCCGTGCGGCGTGTGGCAGAAAACGCAGATCTCGGTTGTGCCGGTGGCATTGATATCGGGATTGGAGGAGAGATTGTGTTTCGTCCGGCTCACGTCTTCCGACAACCTCACATCATGCGTCGCCCACACCGGCCACTCCATGGACACCATTCCGAGCGCGCCGAGGATCACTTGAACCATGAGGATCTTGGAAACGATTAAACGCCGCACAATCCGTTTGCCTCCGAACCGATCCTGTATCGTCGGAACCCGCATTGGACTCCTTGCAAAACCCGTCTCACTTCTTCACGGCGGCCGCTTGTCGGGCCTTGTAATTCTCACTCAGGTATTGATACACATTAATCCGATGATTGTATTGATCCGCCACATAAATCAGGTCGTCCTGATCAATGTACATGCCGGCCGGCAACCAGAACTGTCCCGACCGGTTTCCAAACCCGCCGAAGAAAAGCAGGAGTTGGCCCTGCCGATCAAAAATCTGGACATTGTTGAACGCGGCATCCACCACATAGATATGCCCTTCCGAGTCAACCGCAATTCCCTTGGGCTTTGCAAACTGGCCCAGCCCGGTGCCGACGCTGCCGAACTTGGACACAAATTTTCCGTCCGGGTCAAAAATCTGGACTCGGAAATTAAACGTATCCATGACAAATAACTTGCCGTCTTTGTCGATCGCGATGTTCGTGGGGAAATTGAGCTGACCATCCTCGACGCCGCGTCCCCCAAAATCGAAAAGAAACTTTCCATCTTTTGAATCAAAGACGGAGACGTTGTGTTTTTTTGTATCGACGATATAGACGCGATTTAACGCCTCGTTGACCACAACGCCGACCGGTTGATCGAAACGACCCTTCTCGCCGATTCCGAACAGAAAATTTCCGTCATGATCGTACACCACGGCCCGGTTTTCCAGCGTGTCCGTCACGTAGATCCGACCGGCCGCGTCGGTCGTGACCCCCATCGGCTTGGCCAGCACACCCGGCCCTTCCAAACCGATCACCGTGAATTCCTGTTTTTTGGTATCAAATAAGAGGACCGTCGGCCACCCGCTGTCCGTCACAAATAACCGCCCTTCCCGGTCCATGTGGACGGCATACGGTTTGGCGATGCGCGCGGCCGATTGGGAACCGGTGATGATCTCTGAAAGGGTTTTCCAAAAACTTTTCCGTTCAATGTCATTCGAACTGCTGATGCTCTTGACGTACTTGATCCTCGGTTCCTCGGGAGGCAACGGCCAGATGAGCTCCGCGGGCTTCGGGGCCGTGGCACAACCCGTCGCCAGCAGAAGAACGATCAGCAGCCCGAACAGACGATTTCGTCGAATTTTCATCCCCATGGTTCCATCCGTTATTTTTGATGACAGGTCAGGCACAAGGCGCTGAACCGGTTCGATGTTCGCAGAAACGGGTCTCGCCCCTCGATATTCTTCTCATCCGGATTATGCGGGTCATGACACGAGGCGCATTGAACCTTGTCATCGTCAAACGTTTGAATCCCGTTCGGAAAGGTGCGACCGCCGTCTTCCTTCGCAATGAGCGGTTGATTGAAGGCCGAGTCTTTGCTAAAGGTCGGGTAAGGAATCGAGATCGGATGATCGTCTCGAAGGTTCCGCGTCAAGTATCGGATGGTCGCGTCATGGGCCCCACTCAATGCGGCATAGGCCCCGCGTTGCCGATTATGACATTTCCCGCAACTGTCCGAGCCCACTCCCCCTTCCGGACTCATCCGGTAATGAACGCCGGAATCAAACCAGTCATGAAATTTCGGTTTGTTCAGCACGGCATCCACCGCCACGGATCCGTCATGGCATGAGAGACACCCGAGGGAGATCCCATCGGGAGCCGAAGCGCTCGAATCGAAGTTTGGACTGGAATACATTTCATAACCGAGCGGACTTGGAAGCTGGCGGTTCCAGAGAGGGGCCGTGGTCGCGGCGTTATGGGGCGTGTGACAATAGACACAGGTTTCTCGGTAATCATTAAAAGACCCACCAGTCATCGGGCCGGTTTCGCTGCCATAACCTCTCACATTCAATCCTGAAAGGTCATGCCGCGACCCGACGATCGTGCCACCCATCGCAGACAGGGCCGCGACGATCAACCCTCCACCGACGACGACAACCATAACAACGTACCGAGAGGTCTTCATGCCCCCTCTTTGTGGTGAGTCAAGAAAGGCGCTTTTTCTACCACCCCTTCATTACCGAACAAAGCCCCTGAGGGATTAAAACGACAAAAACCTGGCCCCGCAAGTGTCTTAGGCTACAGAATTTAACCGGAACTGTCAAGCAAAAAACTGTCACAATTCTGTTGTATGTCTTGCGTTTATACAAATAAATGAACGTGATGGGCGCGAGCGGGCCAGGAACGACAGGGCGGGAATATTACGGTGCGGAAAAACCTTCCAGCTTACTGATCCCTTTCAGCGTACCGAACCATTTTGATCCGAACGGATCCATGACCGCGGCGAAAACGCCATCGTCGACCAAACCGTCTTTGGTTGTGAAGCGGTTCCAACGACCTCTGCTGAACACGCTCACCCCTCCCTCCGTCGCGACATAAAGGTCGTCACCCGGATCGATCAGGATATCGGAGATGAAATTGCCCGACAATCCGTCCCGCGTCGTGTACGTCGTCCAGCGCTTTCCGTCGAAGCGGCTCAGCCCCGCGCCCCAGGTCCCGAACCATTTATTGTTTTGAGAATCGACCGCGGCGGCCAGGATGTAATTCGGGTTGTATCCCTCGGCCTCTTTTCCCGGCGTGGTCCGATGGTGAAAGCTGGGATTGGCCATCTTTTCATACGAGCCGATCGCCTGGAGATCCGCGCCGACACCGTCCTTATGCGTGTAGCTCACAAACCTCTGGCCATCGTATCGCGTCACCCCGCCCTCCGTTCCCAACCAGATCACCCCATCGCGATCCATGGCCAGGGCATAGACCCAGTCATCGACAATTCCATCTTTTTTGGTGTAACTCTTCCAATGGGTCCCGTCAAAGATGCTGACTCCTTTCCAGTTCGCCGCCCACATGCGTCCGACCCGATCGAACAGGATGTCGTAAACATACGGGTCGGCCAGATCCGGAACGTTGAAATTCCGCCAGGTCTTTCCATCAAACCTGGCCAGCCCGCCCCCGTGCGTCCCGATCCATTTATTTCCCTGTGAATCCACTTTGATCGTGGTGACAATGTCCGACACAAGACCGTTCTTGCTGTCATATCGGGCGATGATCTGATCCTGAACAAGATCGTATTTGATCAGTCCCTGTTCCGTGCCGACCCATACGTCGTTCCCTTCAAACGCCATGCTAAAGACGCTGGCATTGATCTCGTAGTTGGTCCAAACGGGGTGCGTGGAGACGGAACGCGTTGAAGAAGTGCAGGCCGTTATGACGAGAAAACTGACGGCGCCGATAAAGACAGCCGGAAGGAAGGTACGACAACGACTCATGTTGCTCCTTACTGAGGCGTAATGATTTTACGCGCCCAAAGAGAGCGAGTCAAGGCTGTTTCTTGACAAACCTCTCCCTCTTACTTAAGATGAAAAACAACTTCTTCGGAGGCTTTTGATGACCGTTCATCCGTCTGAACAGGTTATGCCGTCCGCAAAAAAGCCGGCTTCTTTGACCGTCGCATTGCTGACCGGACTGCGTCCATTGGACTGGATCAAAAACCTGTTTGTTCTGGCTCCTCTCCTATTTTCCGGTCACCTCTTTACCTCCGAGCTGGTTTCAAAATCGTTGTTGGGTTTTATTCTTTTCTGTATCTTGTCCAGCGGGGCCTATCTGTTTAATGACGTCATGGATAGAGAGGATGACCGGCACCATCCAGCAAAAGCGCTTCGGCCCATCGCATCCGGTCAGCTTCCTACTCATTTGGTCAGCGTTATCGCCTTCGGACTGATCCTGGTCGGCCTGATCGGAGCCTTTGCACTCGACCTGCGCTTCGGCCTGATCGCCTCTGTTTTCAGCCTTCTGCATCTCGCGTATTCGTTAGGCCTTAAAGATTGGGTGATTGTGGACGTCCTGCTCATCGCGGCCGGATTTGTCCTGAGGGTGTTAGGCGGATCGGCCATCGTAGACGTCATCCCTTCGGCATGGATCATCCTGTGTACCATGCTGCTCTCTCTGTTTTTAGGGTTCTCCAAGCGACGACACGAATTGGTTCTCTTGGGCGAACGAGCGAATGCCCATCGAAAAGTGCTCCAGCAGTATTCCGTGACCTTTTTAGATCAGATGATCGGGGCTGTCTTAGCCGCAACGGTCGTGTCCTATGCCTTGTACACGATAAATAACGGCCCTCTCCAAATTTATTCGGTCTTCTTTGTGTTGTACGGGATGTTTCGCTACCTGTATTTGATTCACCACCGAGAACACGGGGGTCGTGCGGCCGAATCTTTCTTGACCGACCCCTTCTGGCCACCGTGGTGGGCTGGACCCTGTTCATGTTATGGGATATCTACTGGCGGTTATAGTTTAGATCTCTTCAGACGATTGTTCTGATTGAAAGTCTTGACAAATATTTCATTATCGCGATATTATGTTCATAAAATAAACATCGCATCTTTCTCCAACCGAACAACCGATGCGGATAAGGAACTCTTAAACCGCGAATCCTTGCATACCTTTAAGATTCTGGATGAGGTCGCCGCCGTTGCCGGCCGGTTGGAGGCCTACGGCGTTTTCCCAGAAAAGATTCATACATTGTCATAGGAGCCGGAAATGGGCGAGCGGAGCAATGGCACAAAAGCGTTGAACATCACACGGAACCTTCCCATTTACGTGATTCGGCCGACGAAGAGCTGGCAATTTCTGGATCTCAGTGAATTGTGGACTTATCGGGAGCTCATCTATTTTCTCACGTGGCGGGACGTTAAGGTGCGCTACAAGCAGACCGCCGTTGGGATCGCTTGGGCCGTCTTGCAGCCCGTTGCAATGATGGTCGTCTTTACACTCTTTTTCGGGCGGTTGGCCAATGTCCCCTCCGAGGGTGTTCCCTATCCACTTTTCGCTTTTGCTGCCCTCCTTCCCTGGCAACTTTTCTCCCGAACTCTTTCAGAGTCGACCAACAGTCTGATTACGGATCAACGGCTGATCACACGCGTTTATTTTCCCCGCATCATCGTTCCGACGGCCGTCACGTTGGCGGCTATGTTAGATTTCTTCATTGCGACCGTCCTTTTTGTCGTGCTCATGCTGATTTACGGACACACTCCCGGAGCCGAGATCATTTGGCTGCCCTTTTTCGTGTTGCTCATGCTGACCACAACATTGGGAGTCGGTTACTGGCTTTCGGCGTTGAACGTCGAGTACCGGGATGTCATGTATACCGTTCCATTTCTAACTCAATTGTGGCTTTTCCTGACACCGGTCGTTTATCCGAGCAGCCTCGTTCCGGAGAAATGGCAGATAATTTACGGCCTCAACCCGATGGTCGCTGTGGTAGAGGGTTTCCGATGGTCCTTGCTCGGAGTGGGCAGGGGTCTTTCACCTATGCTGGCCACATCAACGCTGGTCTCACTTGCGCTTTTTCTAACCGGAATTATCTGGTTCCGCCAAAGGGAGCGGACCTTTGTGGATGCCATCGGATCCGGAGGACGCTGATCGTGGGCAATATCGCAATTCGAGCGGAAGACCTTGGCAAGCGTTACCGTATCGGTGAGCTCCAGCACTACAAGGCACTTCGGGATACAGTCACCCATGCACTCTACGCTCCTTTTCGTGCTGCAGCATCAATTTTCAGCGGTCGCAATTCCAAATCCAATACCCATTCATCCGATAATATCATTTGGGCCATTAAGGACATCTCGTTTACTATTAATCAAGGTGAGGTGGTTGGGATCATCGGCCGAAACGGAGCGGGAAAGAGCACACTGCTTAAAATCCTTTCCCGTATTACCGAGCCGACAGTGGGTCGCGCAGAAATCCACGGGAGGGTGGGATCGCTGCTTGAGGTAGGCACCGGATTTCACCCGGAACTGACGGGTCGGGAGAATATTTACTTAAATGGCGCCATTATTGGAATGCGGAAGGTTGAGATCAAACGAAAATTCGATGACATCGTGGCTTTCGCAGAGATCGAGAAATTTATTGATACACCCGCGAAGTTTTACTCGAGCGGTATGTATATGCGCCTGGCCTTCGCCGTCGCGGCACATCTCGAGCCGGAGATCCTGCTGGTGGACGAAGTACTGGCCGTAGGTGATGCCGCCTTTCAGAAAAAGTGCCTCGGCAAAATGGAGGAGGTGGCGAAAGAAGGAAGGACCGTCTGCTTCGTATCTCACAATATGCCGGCCATCACCCGCTTGTGCCAACGAACGATTCTTCTTGATGAAGGCCGCATTTTGTGTGACGGCCCATCTCATCAGGTCGTGACGACTTATTTAAAATCCGGAGTCGGCACGAGCGCTGTACGGGAATGGCCGGATCTGAAAAAGGCACCCGGAAACGATATGGTTCGGCTACGCGCAGTTCGCATTCGTAAAGAAGATGGAACTGTAAGTGATGTAATTGATATCCGTCAGTCCGTTGGCATTGAAATGGAATACGAAGTGCTAAAGGATGGAGCCGTTTTTTGCCCTGTCTACTCGCTTCACAATGAAGAAGGAATTCTAATCTGCTGGGTTTCCGATCAATCTGATCGGGCTAAAGCTCCCCGTTCTGTTGGGCGCTTTAAGAGTATTGCTTGGATTCCCGGGAACCTGCTCTCGGAAGGAATGGTAATTATCGCAGCGGCAGCATCCATAATGGCTCTGAACATTAGCCACTTTCATGAACCGGATGCTGTAGCCTTCCAGGTTGTTGATTCGATGGAAGGCAATTCAGCGCGTGGCGAATACACCGGAACAATACCAGGGGTCATTCGCCCGCTTTTGCGCTGGTCAACAACACAAATCGACGAAAAGAAAATGGGGCAAGATCACAGAGTAACTTCATCGCCCCCCGCAGAGGGTACCGGTCTTTAAGGGTTGACATTTCGAAAGGGAAAGACGGTGAAAGTGATAGCTAAGCCAGCACGTGCATACACGAACGTACTCAAGATGCGACTGAATCGTGCGCTTAAACGTAACGTTGCAAGAAACTACCCTATATCCGCTTTTATTGATCCAGCTCAGTTCTGCCAGCTTCGCTGTCCTGCTTGTGCCGTGGGACTTAGATCCGATTTGAGGTCAGCAACCGCATTAAATCTTGACCTGTATAAGGCAGTCATGGAGGAAATCGGAGACTATTTATTTTTCCTCGACCTGTACAACTGGGGAGAACCCTTGCTGCACAAACAGCTTCCAGAGATGATTGCATTCGCAAATCAGAAAAACATTCATGTCACGATAAGCACCAATCTCAGCGTTCAATTAAGCGACGATTACCTCTCGCGGCTGGTAAAAAGTGGCTTAGATAGGATGACCGTGTCACTGGACGGCGCCTCACAGGAGACGTACGAGCGGTATCGACGAGGAGGAAATTTCAGCTTAGTTGTTCAAAATATGCAGAAAATACAAAAGATAAAAAGGGAGCTTGGATTGAATTCGCCTAAGATCTACATTCAATTTCTGGTATTTAAGCACAACGAGCACGAAATAGACAATATCAAGCAGTCCTATCGAGATTTGGGGGCTGACTCCTATTACTTTGGAACCCCGGTTATGACCGATGTTGCAGAGTCAGAGAAATTCGACATTCAACCGTCAACCTTTAAAGAATACGACATCTTTCATCCGGACAATCCTCTAAACAGAAGAACAAAGGAAGCCTCCAGTCGGCCCTGCTCATGGTTATACAGTACCCTTGTAATCGATTCTTCCGGCAACCTTTCACCTTGCTGTGCTGTTGCATCCGAAAGTGATTCTTTTGCCGCCCTCTCAGTAGGAGATAACGTCATGGAAGCCTGGAATAACAAAAAATTCCGTGATGCGCGCACATTTACCGGTAGCCGCGACAGTAAATACATCTCGGTTGGAGATGATTACAAACGGGTCCCGAATATCGAAGCCGCACTGGTAAAAGGCCCGGGTGAATTGATCTGTAAGTATTGTCCCCAACCCTGGATGCAAAGAATTGCATTTGAAACCGTGGAACAGATTTGCGCCCACCTCTCTGACATGGTTTTGAATAATAAGTCGATAACGATGAAGCTGAAAGCTGTTTTTTACTATTTTCTAATGGGAGTCCCTTTGAATATTAGAATGATTAGGAAATTTCTCACCGCGTTAAATTCGCGCTTTAGACCCATCATTTACACGGAGACCCGGGAGAAATCATTATGAAGACGGTCATCCTTTGCGGGGGGCTCGGCACACGGCTTCGAGAGGAAACGGATTTCCGGCCGAAGCCGATGGTGGAAATCGGGAGCCGACCCATTCTGTGGCACATCATGAAGGGTTATACCCATTATGGGTTTCATGAATTTGTGCTGTGCCTGGGTTATAAAGGCGATGTCATCCGGGATTACTTCTATAACTACGAGCTTCGTAACAGCGACGGCACCGTTACACTGGGTTCCCGTAACATTGAATTCCATAACCGGCATACAGAATCGGGCTGGCGAATCACCCTGGCCGAGACGGGAGAGCGGACCCTCACGGGCGGCCGGCTAAAGCGCGCGGCTCAATATCTTGAAGGTGAACAATTTATGGTGACCTACGGCGATGGCGTTGCGGACTTGGACATCAAGGCCCTTCTGGCCTACCATAAAGGCCAGGGGAAGTTGGGAACCGTGACCGCAGTCCATCCCTCGTCACGGTTCGGCGAGCTGTTCATCGAAAATGGCTTGGTCCAGGTGTTTCGAGAAAAACCGCAGGTCCATGAAGGCTGGATCAACGGCGGGTTCTTTGTGTTTCAGCGAAACGTGTTGGATCTCATCTCCGGAGACGATGAAAGTCTTGAACAGGGCCTGCTTGAAAAACTGGCGTCGATGAAGGAACTGGCGGTGTATCAACATCAAGGTTTCTGGCAGTGCATGGATACCTATCGAGAGATGGAGCTTTTGAACGAATTGTGGCGGAGCGGAAAGGCTCCTTGGGCCGTTTGGCGATAATGGTTGATCGAACATTTTGGAACCAGAAAAATGTGTTTTTAACCGGTCATACGGGGTTCAAGGGAGGCTGGTTGGCCACATGGCTCCTGGACATGGGATGCCGCGTTGCCGGATATGCCCTGGAGCCGGAGACGGATCCGTCGTATTTCAGATTGTGCGGTCTGGAAGGCCGCATGCGGTCGACGATCGGGGATCTGCGCGACCGGGATAAAATCTGTCAGACCGTACAGGCGCATCGGCCCGAAATCGTTTTACACATGGCGGCCCAATCCATCGTTCGGCGTTCTTATCGCGAGCCGGTCGAAACCTTCGCGGCGAATGTGATGGGTACGGTTCACGTGCTGGAGGCGGTGCGTCGGACCCCTTCGGTGAAGGCCGTGGTGATCGTGACCAGTGACAAATGTTACGAGAACCGGGAATGGGTATGGGGGTACCGTGAAGAAGAGGCGATGGGGGGACACGATCCTTACAGCGCCAGCAAGGGTTGCGCCGAGTTGGTTGTGGCGGCCTATCGCCGATCGTTCTTCGATCATCCGAATAGTTCGGTGGCGATCGCCACGGTTCGAGCCGGCAACGTGATCGGCGGCGGGGACTGGGGCGAAGATCGACTGATACCCGATGCCGTTCGGGCTTTGCAACGGGACAAGCCGATGCTCGTCCGGAATCCCGGGGCCATTCGGCCTTGGCAGCATGTGCTCGAGCCCTTGACGGGCTATCTCACGGTGGCCGAGCGGCTCTTCAGCGAGGGGGGAAAATGGGCCGGCGCTTGGAATTTCGGACCGCGGGATGAGAATGCCGTGACCGTCGATCGTCTGGTCGACAGGCTATTCCGGCTATGGGGCAAGGGGAGTTGGGAAACGGCGCCGATGAAAGACGCTCCCCATGAGGCGCATTATCTTAAACTGGATTGCAGCAAGGCGCGGCAGCTCCTTGGCTGGAGGCCATGTTTGACCCTGGATGCGGCGCTGGAGATGACGGTGGCCTGGTATCGCGCGGCCCTTTCGAAAAAAAACGTAAACGAGATGTATGAGATGACGCGTGAGCAGATCCGGCGTCATGAGGCGAATCCGGAAAACCGCCGGGGATGATTCAGATGAAGTCGAAAACCTGCCTCGGATGTTTCTATCCGCTTCCGCAGCCCTTTTTGGATTTGGGCGAGATGCCGTTGGCGAATGCCTTTTTTCGGCCGGAACAGGCCGGTCAAAAGGAAGAACCATTTCACCTGGCCGTTGCCTACTGCCCGAACTGCCATCTGGTTCAGTTGACCGATCTCGTGCCTCCCGAAAAATTGTTCGGCGAGTATCTTTATTTCTCGTCTTACTCGGATGCCTTCCTCGCCCACGCGAAGGCGATGGCCCAGTCATTGACGGAGCGTTTCCAACTGGGACCGGAAAGCCGGGTCATCGAGATCGCCAGCAACGACGGCTATCTGCTCCAATATTTTCAACAGCGTGGAATTCCGGTGCTGGGCGTGGAACCGGCGAAGAACATCGCCGCGGTTGCGGAAAGTCGCGGAATCCCGACGCTCAATCGATTCTTCGGCCCGGATGTCGTAAGGGGGATCCAGGAAGGTTTCGGGCCGGCCGATCTCGTGATCGGGAACAACGTCCTGGCTCATGTACCGACCGTCAACGAATTCTTGCAGGCCGTCGGACCCTGTCTCAAGCAAACGGGCACCGCGGTCTTCGAGTTTCCATACGTGAAGGAGTTGCTCGACCGGACCGAGTTTGACACAATTTACCATGAGCATGTGTTCTATTACTCACTTACCGCGATGAGAATTCTTGCGCAACGTGCCGGTCTTGAACTGCACGATGTGACGCGGCAACCGGTTCACGGTGGTTCACTGCGGGTATTCCTTCAGCACAAAGGAATGTCTGCGGTGTCATCGAATGTGACGGATCTCCTGGCCGAAGAAAAAGCGGCCGGTCTGACCGGCCTGGATCGCTACACCGCATTCAGCCGGGACGTTGCGGTTTTAAGAGACGACCTCGTTCATTTATTGCGGGATCTTAAGGCTGCCGGCAAGCGGCTTGCCGCTTACGGGGCGGCGGCGAAGGGCAGCACGTTGTTGAACTATTGCGGGATCGGGCCGGAGACGCTGGACTTTGTCGTCGATCGCAGCCCTTACAAACAGGGACGGTACATGCCGGGCGAGCGTCTGCCGATCCATGCGCCGGAAAGACTTTTGGAGGTTATGCCCGATTACGTTCTGCTGTTGGCCTGGAACTTTGCCGATGAGATCATGGCGCAGCAGCAGGCGTATTATCGGAAGGGCGGCAAATTCATTATTCCTGTTCCCAAACCCAAGATTGTATAATTCATTTGACCGGTCACCATGAAGTTTGTCGAAACCAAACTCAAAGGGGCTTTTATTATTGAACCGGAATTGTTGGAAGACGAACGCGGCTTTTTCGCCCGGACGTTTTGTCAAAACGAGTTTGAGGCGCACGGACTCAACCCGCGCTTAGCACAATGCAATATTTCTTTCAACAAGAAGAGAGGTATATTGCGGGGCATGCATTATCAGGCACCGCCTCATCAAGAGGCCAAGCTGATCAGTTGCATTCGGGGTGGCATCTACGATGTCATTATCGACCTGCGGCCGGATTCGACAACATATTGCCAATGGTACAGTGTCGAACTCCATGCCCAGGATTACAAAATGCTGTATGTTCCCGAAGGTATCGCGCATGGATTTCAGACTTTGGAAGACAATACGGTGGTCTTCTATCAAATATCGGAGCCCTATCATCCAGAGTGCGCAAGAGGTGTGAGATGGGATGATGTGGCATTTGGGATTGCGTGGCCCATACAACCGATTGTGATTTCGAAGAAGGATCAATCTTATCATCCCTTCAATAATGAACAGATTGGATAGCAAAGAACTATGAAAGAAATGATCTTCTGGGGAGCTACGGGTCAAGCCAAAGTGCTGCGGGAATGCATGAAAGATTCTGGCTTGAAGTTAGTTGCACTGTTTGACAATAATGAAAACTTGGTATCGCCGTTCGCGGATATTCCATTATATTTCGGCGAAAAGGGATTTGAGAATTGGTTAGAAAAGAAACAACCCAAAGACCCGTTGGGATTACTTGTAGCCATCGGTGGTTTTAAAGGCAAAGATCGAGTTGGCATACAAGAATATCTGATCTCACGCGGTCTTGCTCCGTTGATAGCGAAGCACAGTACTGCCTTTGTAGCCGATAATGTGGAAATCGGCGTGGGATCACAAATTCTGGCCCATTCATCCGTGTGTGTTGAAACAGTGGTCGGCCGCTCCTGTATTATTAATACCAGCGCCAGCGTAGACCACGAGTGCCATCTTCATGATGGTGTTCATGTCGGCCCGGGTGCGCATCTGGCAGGTTGTGTAGAGGTTGGGCGTTATGCATCGATTGGTACTGGCGCGGTCATTTTACCTCGGGTAAGAATTGGCGAAGGAGCGATTGTCGGTGCCGGCGCGGTCGTAGTCAAAAACGTTCTGCCCTATTCTGTTGTTATCGGAAATCCGGCCCACGTGTTAAAGGAAATAAAAAGTGAGTAATACTGGAAAAGATGAATTTGAAAAAGAGAAAAAACTGGCTATCAAAAAAATGTCTGCTAACAAAGACCTGGGACTATTGACCAAGTCTTGGTTTATTGAAAGTTGCACGTATAAATACTCATATAATTTTACATGGATGGGGAGACCTGTAATTCAATACCCCCAGGATATGATTGCCATGCAGGAAATTATCTGGCAGGTTAAACCGGATCTGATCATCGAAACCGGAATTGCCCATGGCGGCTCTCTTGTTTTTTACGCATCCATGCTTGAACTGATTGGAGGAAACGGTCAGGTTTTAGGTATCGATCTTGACATCCGTCAACATAACCGAAGCGCGATTGACAAGCATCCAATGGCGAAACGCATCACCATGTTGGAAGGGTCCTCCATTGACGAGGCAATTGTACGAGAAGTTTACAACCGCGCCAAAACTAAAACACGCGTTCTGATTGCCCTGGATTCAAACCACACACATGACCACGTGCTTCAAGAGCTGAAAGCATATTCCCCCTTGGTAAAGAAGGACAGCTACATGGTAATTTTTGACACGGTGATTGAGGATCTGCCCGAGGACTTCTTTCCGGACCGTCCGTGGGGCAAGGGGAATAATCCAAAAACTGCCGTCAGGGAGTTTTTGAAATCCAATGATCGCTTTGTCATTGATAAGGAAATCGAGAACAAACTGCTCATCACGGTGGCGCCGGATGGTTACCTCCAATGCATAAAGGATTAACCATGGAACGAATCCCCGTATCGGGCCCCTGGATCACCCAAAAAGAAATCGATTATGTTTCCGATGCCGTGGCGCATGCGTGGTATGGAAATGCGAATATCTATCATGAACGGTTCGAAAGGGCATTTGCCCGTTACGTTGGGGTTCGCTTTGCGGCTTCACTTCCCTCCTGCACTTCGGCGATCCATCTTTCGTTGTTGGCTCTTGGCATTGGTCGGGGAGACGAGGTTGTTGTGCCGGATATTACTTGGATTGCCTCGGCCGCCCCGATTACCTACGTGGGAGCCACTCCTGTTTTTGCCGATGTTGACCCAAAAACGTGGTGCTTATCCGCCAAATCGGTGGCAGAGTGCATCACTCCAAAAACAAAGGCCGTTATCTTGGTTGATCTTTACGGGAACATGCCGGACATGGATGCCTTGCGTGTAGTGACCAGTCGGCATGGGATTGCTGTAATAGAGGACGCGGCAGAGGCTATCGGCTCGGAATTCAACCAGAGAAAAGCCGGCGGTTTCGGAGATACGGGCGTTTTTAGTTTCCATGGCTCAAAAACGCTGACCACCGGAGAAGGTGGGATGCTCGTTACCGACCGGGAGGACCTGTACCGACGTGCATTGTTCCTACGTGACCACGGACGCCCGCCCGGGGACAAGATGTTTTTTAACACAGAGGTGGCCTACAAATACAAGATGAGCAGCATGCAAGCGGCGCTTGGGCTGGCACAACTTGAACGCATCGAAGAGTTAATCTCCCGGAAGCGCCAGATTTTTGCCTGGTATCAAAGAGAACTGGCCGATCTAGAAGGATGGGTGACGTTGAACCACGAAGCTTCCGGCACGAAGAACACCTACTGGATGATTACGGCGATTGTTGATTCAAAGTACGGAATCGAAAAAGCCGGCTTGATGGAACGGATGAACGAGAAAAACATTGACTGCCGCCCCTTCTTTTATCCATTGAGTTCTCTACCGGCTTATGAAGATTTGGAACAGGCTCAATATGCTCGCCGCCGCAACAAAGTGAGCTACAAAATTAGCCCGTATGGGATAAATCTTCCATCCAGCCTGAAATTGACCGAGGACAAAGTCAAATACGTTTGCGAGTCGTTCAAGGGCATTTTACAGCCTTAAGACAACTGTTCGCTCACGGCTTTTTAATGAGAACCATTTAAACGAGAATGTCACCTATTGGCCGGGGGCATGGTTGAAAAGGAAAAAAAGACCTTGATTGGGATGAATCATAGGCCATTCGTTAGCATTGGAATGCCTACGTACAACGGGAGCCGATACATACAACAATCCCTGGACTCATTGCTGGCCCAGGATTACGAGAACTTTGAGTTGGTCATCTCGGATAATGCGTCCTCCGACGGCACAGCCGATATTTGCCAGCGCTATGCCAAGACAGAAAGCAGAATCCATTATTATCGAAACGACACGAACCTGGGTGCGGTTAAGAACTTCAACCGGACGTTGGAACTATCAACCGGAAAGTATTTTATGTGGGCGGGAGATCACGATCTTTGGCACCCCAGTTTCATTTCACGTTGTGTTTCGATCCTTGAGGATGATCCTGCGGTCGTACTGGCCTATTCACGGACGATGTTGATTGACGCTGATAACAATTCGTTAGGGCTTGCACCCGACCAAATCGATACCCGGAGCATGCCCGCCATCCAACGCTACAAACATATCATATGGAACTTGCATTGGTGCAATATGATTTACGGACTCATACGCAAAAACGCCCTCGACCAATCCGGAAAATGCAGGAATGTCTGGGGACCCGATCATCTCTTGTTGGCTGAATTGGCGCTTATCGGCACATTCGCTCAAATTCCTGACCCATTGTTTTATCGTCGTATCAATAGACCGGATCAAGATCCTAAAACGTATCAAAAAAGGGTGATGCATGCTCTAGACCCTATGAACGCAACATCAAAGAATGAAATCCCAATCGAAACTTTATGGCGGGAGACACGGCGATTGCATTTGCAGCTCATCTCAGATGCCTCCGTCGGTTCCCTTGAGAAACTGAGCGCGATTATTTCTACGTTGATATGCTTTAGATTGCGCTTTAAAGTGGGAGGACGTGTTAGTCGATACGCAGAGAGGGTCGCTGGCAATATTGTACCGAAAAAATTCCGCTCAAAGATCCTCTCTTGGCTACAGCGAGCCTACTAAGACTGATAATTCTTGCGGGGGTGACTGAGAGCGATCGGATTCCACTCTACGGGCTGCTTGACAAATATTTTTTGCGATATTATGTTCATAGAATGAACATGCCTCCTTCGTCAACAGAAACACCCGATAAGGACAGGGAATTGCTCAACCGCGAGTCCTTGCATACCCTCCAGATTCTGGATGAGGTCGCCACCGGGAAACCCCTGACCCAGCGCGATCTGAGCAACAAACTCGGGATCGCGCTGGGAATGACCAACAACTATCTGAAGCGCCTGGCCCGAGAAGGCTACATTCAGATCATTCAGGCCGAACGAAAACGTCTTCACTACCTCCTCACGCCGAAAGGCCTCGCCGAGAAAAGCGCGCTGACCTATCGCTACATCAAGCGGTCCTATCAGTTTTTTAACGATGCCCGGCGGAAATTGGAGGCATTTTTTCTTGACCTGGAAAAAGCTGGAGTGAAGTCCATCGTTCTCTACAAGGCCACCGTGATCGCCGAGATCGCGGTGTTGGTCCTGCAAGACAGTTCGATTCAACTCCTCGCGATCGTCGATGACGCGGCCGTCGGCAAAAAGTTTTTAGGATCCGGGATCGAGCCGGTCAAGTCGTTGGTCGATTTGAAATTTGACCGTGTGCTGGTTACTACGGAAGAACCGGCTGAAAAAGTCTTTGAGCATCTGGGGCTACCCGGCATCGAGAAGGAAAAAATTTGTTTTCTTCAATAAACCGACGGAAGCGGAGATGAGCCGCATCGAGGACGTTCGCGCCTTCTGGAACAACCAGCCGTGCAATATCCTGGATTCGTCGAAGCCGGTCGCGACGCGCGAATACTTCGACGAGATCGAGGCCCGAAAATACGGCGAGGAACGCCATATTCCGGGTTTCGCGCAGTTCGAGCGCTGGAAAGGCAAAAAGGTCCTGGAGATCGGCTGCGGCATCGGAACGGATTCCGTGAATTTCGCGCGGGCCGGAGCGGACTTGACCGTCGTGGATCTATCCGACAAGAGCCTTGAGATCTGCAAGAAGCGGTTTGAGGTATACGGGCTCAAGGCCCGGTTCTATAACGGCAACTCGGAGGAGCTGAGCCGCGTCGTCCCGGTCGAGCCGTATAACCTGATCTATTCCTTTGGAGTGATCCATCACACGTCGCACCCCGAACGGGTGTTCGAGGAGATCAAAAAATATTGCAGCCCCGCAACCGAGCTTCGGATCATGCTTTATTCCAAGTGGAGCCTCATTGTTCTAGGGATCATCATAAAATATGGTTGGGGTGCTTTTTGGAAGGCACCGGAACTGGTCCGGAAGTATGCGGAGGCGCAACTCGGTTGCCCTGTCGCCTACTATTACTCGCGGCACGGCGTCCGACGGTTGTTGAAGGATTATGAAATCATCGAATTCCGCAAGGCGTATCTGATCCGGCATCTTAAATGGCTGCCACGGCCTCTTTATGGTCGGCTTGAGCGGCCTTTGGGCTGGAATAACTTGATCGTAGCAAAACCCAAGACGGTCTGAATCATGAAGCGCCATTCAACAATGAAGAACGCGGGTCAGCATCATATTATTGTTTCGCCGTTTGACACCGCAGATGCCGCACGTATCAATACCGCAAGAAAATCTTTTCTTGAAGAACTCCTGCCGGATCTCATGGGTCAAGGAGGCGTCAAGCGGGTTTTAGATGTCGGGTGTGGTTACGGTTTCTTTTCAAACTATCTCAAAAGCGCGAATCTCTATGTCGTCGCCTTCGACGGGAGACGAGAAAATGCCGCGGAAGCAAAGAACCGGTACCCCGATATCGATTTTCATGTTTATGATATTGAAAACCCATCTTGTTTAAACCTTGGTTCGTTCGATTTGGTCCTTTGCTTTGGACTGCTCTATCATTTAGAAAATCCTTTTCAAGCCATCCGGAATCTTTATGCCCTTTCAGACAAATATCTGCTTATTGAAACAATGGTCGCGCCCTATCGGTCTGCGGTTTCGGTTTTATACGAAGAATCGCAAAGCGACAATCAGGGGCCGAGATACCTTGCATGGATGCCCACGGAATCCGGCTTCGTGAAGATGCTGTATCAAGCGGGCTTCGAAGGTGTCTACAGATCAACTCCGCTGCCGGAGCATGAGCAATTTCGTCGCTCCCTGACAAGACGAAAGGCCCGAACGATCTTCCTGGTTACGAAGGGCATGGGACGCGATCCGGAAATAAAATTCGGAAATGCGCAATTCCGCCTGATCCCGGAACCAAGCGCCCCCGTTTCCTCCCTTCATGCGTGGGATTCCATAATCGGAAAACTTTTACGCCCTTTGAGGACACCGCAGGCTTTCGGGCTGCATGTTTTCGACCTCGTCAGCAAACATACCCCCGCGTCCTTAATCGTTCGGGCCTGCAACGCTTTGGCGATACCTCGGCCGTTACGACGTTGGCCGGGATGGGTCTTGGGTGCGGGCGATTATAAGACGCACCTTCCAACCCTCATCCGCTTGTTGTTATGGAGGGCATTCTCTTCCAAAACTTCAAACAGCCCGTTTATCATAAAATGGCATAACGGGATAAAGATCCTGGCCCACCCTAAGGCCGAAACCTGTCTTGCTTTATTCGTTACAGGATATTATGAGCCCAACGAGTTTAGCTTTCTGAACCGTATTCTAAAGCCGGGAATGGTCTTTATCGACATCGGCGCCAATCTAGGATTGTACAGTCTTTTTGCATCGACGTTAGTGGGCGAGGAAGGGACGGTCTTAGCGATTGAGCCCAGCGAGCGGGAGTTTCAACGATTGAAAACGAACGCTGAACTCAACCACAGAAGAAATATCTGCCTAATGCAGATCGGACTTTCCAACGAATCCTCGGAGCGCAATCTGCGGATCGCAGATGAAGTGCACTCCGGGCATAATACGTTCGGAGACTTTGCCTATACCGGCGTGCAGCAGGAAGGCCAACAGCGCGCACGCGTTCAACGGTTGGACGATGTGGTTCAGAAAGAAGGGTTCAAGCGGGTCGATGTGATAAAAATGGACGCAGAAGGACATGAACTTTTTGTCTTGCAAGGCGCCGTTGAAACGATAAAACGATTTAAACCGACTCTATTCGTGGAGTTGGTCGACCGATCCCTTTCCCTGCAGGGATGCACCAGCGATCAAGTCTGGGACTGCTTAACGAACATGGGTTATCGAATTCTTCAATTTGATGTTTCCACCGGATTGCCCGTTGTGGCTGATAAGAAATCCTACTACCAAGAGAACATCGTTGCGATACACACGTCCCGCTTAGAAATGCAATGATCGGGATCAGAAAACATATGTCGGCTCAATAAACGTGGATCATGATGTCTAAGCATCCGATCGTCTCGATCGTCGTGCCCTGTTTGAATCGTGCGCAGTTTCTGGTCCCGACGATTGAAAGCATCGTTCAGCAGGACTATCCGAATGTCGAGTGTGTCGTCGTAGACGGCGGGTCGACGGACGGAACGATGGATGCCTTGAAAGGTTACGGGGATCGGATCCGGTGGGTCTCGGAGCGGGACGAAGGCCATGCCGACGCGATCAACAAGGGCTGGAAGATGAGCAAGGGCCAGATCCTTGCCTGGCTGAATGCCGACGATTGTTATGTCGTGCCCGATGCCGTCCGACGCGCCGTGGATTTTTTTAAAAGCCATCCCGAAACGGATGTCGTCTATGGCGATCACGCGCTGATCTCGAAAGACGGAAAGGTGATCTCGGACATCATCCGGCACCGGGAGTGGGACCTCGTGCACGCCGTCCAATATTGTGATCATATCATCACCCAGCCAGCCTGTTTTATGAAGAGGTCAGTTCTGGAAAAGGTAGGCTGGCTCGATCCGGAATTCCGCAATTGCAAGGACCATGAGCTTTGGTTGAGAATCGGACTCGTCGGGATGATCCGGTATGCGCCGATTCTTCTCGCCTATGAGAGAATAACACCGGGGTTGACCCAACAAGCGGACGTCGGCACATCCATCATCTCCCTGACGGGAAAATTTTTCAGTCAGCCTGAACTTCCTGCGCCTTTTCGCTCGACGTCGTTTCGCCGTCGGGCCAGGAGCAATGCGTATCAGACGGCGGGCGATTATGCCTGGCGGGGCGGGCACCGAAAGCTATTTTTTGAGTATCTGCGAAAGGCCGTCGCGACCGATCCACTCAACGGGCCGTATATCGCAGCGAAGGCCCTGCGGACCATCCTCGCCATCTCCTTGCCGGTTGGATTGAAACGGGCGCTCATGCGTCTAATGGGAATCACCCGACGGCCCGATCCACGATTGAACCCATGAAGATCCTCGCCTTCCAGCCCTACGCACAGCGCGAAGGCCATTTCGGCTATTACACCACCTATGTCTGCAAGGGGCTGGCCGCGATGGGCCTTTCGATCACGCTCGTCACGACCCGGCTGGAGACGGACAAATATCTCGCCTCGGATCCGAAATTCCGGATCATTGAGACGGGCCGGAGCGCGCTGTCCGGTTTTCAAAAGCGCGGCGCGGCGCTGGAGGGACTGGTCCGGGGCCTCTCGCTGATCTGGGACAATGTCCGTGTGCTTCTCCGAATGCTGCGTACGTTGAGGAAGGAGCCGTACGATGCCGTCCAGTTTTTCGATTACGAACCGATCACGACTTATCTCCTGTTAGGAATCGGCTTGACCTTTTTTCGCGGGCGGTTCCCGCCGCTCTTTTTCATCGTCCAGGCGGCCGATCCGTCGCTGCAGGGCCATGCGAACCTTCTCTATCAACTGTACGGCAAACTTTCCCGTCCCGCGCTGAAGCGGCTGTTATCCCATTACGCTAAAGCGATCCTGGCCGACGGCCTGTGGCAACCGGGGGAACTGGAGGCCTTGATGGGCCTGACGATCGGCGCCCCGCCGCTCGTCTCGGTCCCCCACGGCGCGATCCTCGAAGACAAACCCCGGCCGCGCGACACGGCGCGCAGGGCTTTGGGCCTCAAATACGATGGAACCTTGTTGCTGTTTTTCGGAATGCTGCGAAAGGACAAGGGCGTGGATCTCTTGATCGAAGCGATGGGAAAGGTCCGGGGGGAATTTAAGCTCCTGCTGGCCGGGATGCCGTTTGATCTGAGCGAGGAGGCCGTTCGAGAGATGATTCGCGAGCAGGGCTGCGAAGACGAAATCCTGACGGATCTGCGATACGTTCCGCAGGAGAAGATCGCGGACTACTTCTCGGCGGCCGACGCCGTCGTCTTTCCCTATCGCTCCCATTACAAGGGCACCGTCGGACCGCTGAACACCGTCCTGGCCTTCGGGAAGCCCGTGATCGGTTCCCGCGTCCGTGATCTGGCCGTCTATTTTCAGGAAACCCCGATCGGGATTCTGACCGAACCGGACAGCGTGGCTTCCCTTGCGGCAGCCATCGAACAGTTTCTTTTGCTGACACCGGCACAGAGAGAGACGCTAGCCGAAAACGGCCGACGGCTGGCTGAAAACTACTCCTGGGCTGGCCTCGCCAAGCGCTTTTCGGAAGTCTACAAAACCTTTTCCGAAACGGAATGTCCAAGGCCATGATCCGCCAACGGGAAGTTCTTAAAACGATCGACCGTTTCTTGGGGGGCGCGTTGGTTTGGTTGTTCCGCCCTCCGAAGAGCATATCGGATCAAGAATCATTATCGATGATCCGGACCATCCTTGTAATCCGGCCCGGCGGAATGGGGGATGCCCTCCTCCTGATCCCTTTGTTGCAGGCCATCCATCGCCGATTCCCTTCGGCTACGATCGAGGTTCTGGCCGAGCGGCGGAACACGGAGATTTTTGGATTGACCCCAAACCTTGTCTCAAAGGTTCTCTGTTACGACCGCATCGGGGATTTCCTGCGCGTCCTCGGCCGTCGCTACGATGTGGTGATCGACACCGAACAATGGTATCGTCTCTCGGCCGTGGCGGCGCGGTTGATTCGGGCCGAAAGACGGATCGGCTTCGCGACGAACGAACGCCGTCGGTTGTTTAATATCCCGGTCGCATACGATCAGGGCCGGTATGAGGCCGAAAACTTTCTAGCACTCCTGGGCGGGCTCACCGGAGAGCTTTTCAGTCTGGATCCGGATCGGCCTTTCTTGACGGTCCGTACCGTACCCCGCGGTAATCCACTCAGCGAGCAAAGCGGGCGAGCCCCTATAACCGTGTTAATCGCACCGGGAGCCGGCTATCCCGAAAAACAGTGGGGACCGGAAAAATTCCGGCAACTGGCCGAATGGCTCGTGGAGAACGGCTATTCGGCGGGGTTGATCGGGGGGCCGGCCGATATCCATCTGGCCGGCGATATTACTAAAGGCCTGCCGGTTCAGAATTTTGCAGGACGGACCCCGCTTCGCGAAACGGCCCGACTGATTGCGACAGCCGCATTGGTGATCGGCGGAGACAGCGTGGCACTGCATTTGGCCGCGGCCTTCGGCACGCCATCCATCGCATTGTTCGGTCCGACCCCACCGTCCCAGTGGGCGCCGCCCGGGAAAGGACATCGTACGCTCTACCATCCGCCGCCGTGCAGTCCCTGTTCCCGGTTCGGTCATATCCCTCCCTGTCCTTACGATGTCGATTGCTTGAAGCGTGTCACGGTCGAAGAGGTTTTTGCGGCGGTCCGTGAAATCCTGCCCGTCCCGATATTGAAACCTTCGGGTCAATAAAGAATGTTCGTGGAGATAATGTCCTGGAAAAAGTTTCATCGGTGGTCTTGGCTGATCCCGGTTCTATTGGCTTTGGCGTTCAACCTCAACGTGCTTCAGAACGGCTTCGGCTGGGATGATGAGACGATTATCCCCCACCTCAAGCCGCCCGACCGATGGCGGTCATTGTTCCTGCCCGATCCCGACTCCCCCAAACAGGCCTCGGCTTATTATCGCCCCCTTGTCTCGGTCTCTTATCTTCTGGATTACGAATTCTGGGGCGATCGGCCCTTCGGGTTTCATCTGTCCGTCTTGCTGGCTCATCTCCTCAACACCGCACTCGTATTTTTTCTGGCCCGAAGCTTGATCCGCACCACGCAACCTTCCCGGCGGGGTTCTTCCCCTGACGCCTCACCCCTCACGCCTCACGGCCTTTTGCCATTGCTCTCCGCCTCGCTCTTTGCCGTCCACCCGGCCCACGCCGAAGCGGTGGCCTGGATCGCCGGCCGCAATGACGTCTTCTGCACCTCTTTCCTGCTCGCCTCCCTGCTCCTCTATCTGCGCTTCCATCGCACCGACCGACGCCTCTTCTTCACCCTCTCCATGCTCGCTTTCTTCTTCGCACTGCTGACCAAAGAAATCGCGGTCGGCTTGATCGTCTTATTCCCGCTGTATGAATTCCTGGCTACGGAGGGGGGTAAACCGGTTCCTTGGAAACGCCTCGCCCTTCGCTTCGCGATTCCGCTGGCGATCTTGGGCATCTATTTCTGGATGCGCACGGCCAACATTATCGCTCCGTATGGTCCAGGCCAACCCGTAAACGTTTCCGGGGGAACTTGGGTCGAAAAAATCCTCATCACTTATGGCCTCTACCTGAAGTTGATGGCCTTTCCGTATCCTCACTCTCCTTTCATCGCAACGCTACCGAACTCCCTTTCGGTTTTAATCGTGTCGGGTTTAATCTTGACCGCAGTAGCGTGGGGACTCTTTTTTGCCGTGATCCACCGAGATCGGATCGTCGGTATGGGTCTGGGCTGGACGGTGGTGTTCTTAATACCGGCCGTGGCGGTTGCCTTTCAGCCGTTAGCGGCTGCATTGGCGGCCGAACGGTATGTTTATGCTCCCTCGGTGGGTTTCGTACTTGTAGGCGCCGGGGTGATTTTAAAAAGCCTCCGACTTCTTCAGCCCGATTCTAAACGGGCCCGGCGCCAAACGGCGATCGGTGTGGCACTGCTGTTAATGGCCGTCATCAGCATCGGAGGCCGGGAGAGTTGGAAACGAAACACCGTCTGGCGAAGCCCGGTCACCTTTTGGGAAGAGGCCGTGGCATCATCGCCTCTGGCCGGTCTTCCATACAGTGAGCTGGGCATTCAATATGCCCGGTCGAGTCGGACGGCCGAGGCGGAAGCGCTTTTTAAAAAATCAATAATCCTTCTGGAAAAGACCGTGGGACCGATGCATCCGGATCTGGCAAAAAGTCTCAATAACCTGGCGGAGCTCTATCGAACCCAGAACCGGGAAACGGAAGCCGAGCCCATTCATCAGCGCATCCTGGCGATCCGTGAGAGAACGCTTGGACCTAATCACCCGGATGTGGCGAAGAGTCTTCATAACCTCGCACTGATCTACCATGCCCAGAAGCGATATGCCGCGGCCGAAGCGCTCTACCGGCGGGCCATCTCGATTTGGGAGAAAACCCCTCCAGCGGATTCCTCCGAGCTGGCCATGAGCCTCAATAACTTGGCTGCTCTTTATAGCGCCGAGGGTCGATACGCCGAAGCCGAGGCCTTTTTCCGCCGGTCGCTGATGACGTGGGAAAAAGCTTTTGGTCCCGATCATCCCGATTCCGTCACAAGCCTTGAGAACTATGCCGTCTTTCTCCGACAGATGAATCGAGAGGCCGAGGCCACGGAATTGGAAGTCCGTGCGAACAGGATTAAGAACAAACAGGCTCGGGGAGATTAATTGGTGCGGGGCGCCGTTTTTGAAATGGCATTGTTCGAGAGAAAGGTGCGCACCAGCTCGGCCACCTTGTCGGGCTGATCCAGAAAGGCGAAGTGGCCGGCCTTGGGGATGACCTGATAATCCACCGTCACCTTTCGGATCTGGCTTCGCGTCCGCTGGGCATACTTGTCACCGTCGGGAAGCAACTGATCATTCTCCGCTCGGAGCAGCAGAAAGGGGCGGTTGAAATTGGGAAGCATCGCCAAGATATAACTCTCTTGAACATCGGAGGCAAACGCCTTAAATCGGTCATGGATCGCCTTTTTCTGGTCCTCTTCCTGAATCGGGACGAGCCATTTTTCCATGGCCTCACGAGAGGGCGGTTGTTCACCATACTTCAAAGATCCGCTTGACAGGAGCATGCCGAACCCACCTGTCGCCGACTGTTCGAATAACTTCAACACTCCGCCAAACCCTTCGGACCAGTTGACCGACTCAAATCCATCGATGCTGACCACGGCCCCGCTAATCTCCGGAAAATGGTGTCCAAAGGCCACTGCAAGCCCCCCGCCCTCCCCTTCGCCCATGACGTGAACGGTGCCCAAACCCATCGCTTTCACGAAGTCCCGATAGATGTAGAGAAGATGTAGCGATGAGAAATCTCCTCCCATCGAAGACGGAGCCCGTATCCCCGGGGGTTCCACGACGATCACGCGCACGGAGGTACTGAGGCGGGCCACCCAATCCCCCCAGAACTTGGTTCCGAGCGGATAAGATGACAGGATGATCAGCGGATCACCTTTCCCTTGATCACTGTACACGATCGGGATATTTTGGACCGACACCGTGTGCAGATCCGGCGGCAGGTCTTTGGGGTTAAATGCGACTCGGAGCGGATCGGCTGCGGTCGGAAACGACCCTCCAAAGGACAGGAAAGCAGCCATGAATAGGATCCCAAGACTTCGGGAACGGATGGGGTGCATGATGTGCGCATTTATACAACAGACCATCGTCTGTGTCAAGCAAAACCCAGCGATGGGTTGGTAGTATGTGAAATGTCCGCTTAGGTTTCCCGGGTTCATGTATCCTACTATCCTTGAGCAAGGAGGGCGCGAGGATGCAAACAAGATACCCGGCAGGAGCCGTGGAGCGGGCGATGAAGGTGCAGGAAGTGATCTTGCGAGCGATCGACTCGCGTTGCCCTATGCCGCGAAGATCAGCAGACCAAGCAGCATGAGGCGAACTAAAATCATCTACGATGCGCTCTGTGGATTGCATAGGATTCCATCACGATTTCGTCACAGCACAAACGGGGTGATAACGCACCTTAATTCATGATAGGGAGCTTCGCACTGCGATGAGGCTTTCTCTTATTCCCAAAGAATCTCCTTTCCGGACCTCGTAATGAGATAGACCGCCGATTTTCCGCCGAGGTTGGAAGCCACCCGGACCTTTTCAACTTTCTCCCCCTCAGCAAAAACAGGAAAGTCAAGCGAAGCCGTCTGCACCGCAAACGTGGTCTCGGCCCGAAGCACGTTGGCTGAAGTACTGGATAAAGCAACGGTTGCCGTAGCGGTTGAACTAGCATCGGTTCCGCTTAGGGCCGTGCTATTATAACTATTTGAATAGCCTCCTTCCCCGCTAGAACTTCGTGGGGTTACAGTGACTTTCACAATTGTGCCAACGGGAACATTTGATGCGGATAGATTCACAGTAACTGA
>JACQBZ010000072.1 GCA_016194285.1 Nitrospirota bacterium
GCCCTTTGCGAGGAGAACAATGAAATCGGCGTGATCGATATGGGCGCCGCATCGGAGTTCCTTCCCGGGGCGTTGGATTACCAGAACGCCGAGGCCCGCGCTAAAATTTCGAAGGAATGGCGGGAAGACCTCCCGACCACGCCGTCCGCCGATCTCGCCCGGATCCTGGAGCGCGCCCGAAAGGGCGAGATCAAGGCGCTCTATATCGTGGGGGAAAATCCGGTCGGCACGCTTCCGGCTTCGATGGGCGTGGCCGAGGCGCTTTCGAAGGTCGATCTGCTGATCGTCCAGGATCCCTTTCTGACCGAGACAGGCCGGTTGGCCCATGTCGTCCTGCCGGCAACGACCTACGCCGAAAAAGAAGGAAGCTTTACCAGCATGGAGGGCAAGGTCAATCCCGTCCGCATGGCCCTGGAGCCGATCGGGGAAAGCAAACCGGATTGGGAGATCTTCTCGGAGCTGGCCTGGAGGATGAGCTTTCCGCTGGAGTACGGGAGTGCCAAGGAGATTCACCGCGAGATCGCCAAGACGATACCGGGCTATTTTACGACGAAGCCGGAGCCGTTGCCGATTCAGTTGTCCGGATACCTGAACAACGGCTATGCCCAGGAAACGCATGCGCGGTACGCCGTGAAGCTTTCCCATAACCCGTCGATCGGCTCGGCCGATTATCCCTTGACGTTGGTGCTGGGTCAGATCCTGTATCACTCCGGCAAGTATTCGACGCAGGCCGAGGGCTTGATGAAAATCTATTCGAAGGCACTGCTTCAGATCAGTCCGGCGGATGCCGAGCGGCTCCAGGTGGCGATGGGCGAGCGGGTTGTACTCAAATCACCGGTGGGGGAGGTGGAGGTCGGGGTTGAGATCCAGCCCCGTCTTCCGGCCGGGTTGGTCTTTTTCCCGGAACATTTCAACACCCCGCCCGTGAAGGACCTGATCGCGGCCGAGATCGATCCGGTCACCCGCGTGGTTTATCACAAGCAGGGTCCGGTGGCCATCCAACGCAAGCCGACCACGGTGACGTCGGCCGTGGCCGGCGGCGGACCGGGAGGCCCGGCGTGAAGCGCAGCCGCAGTCTGATTCAGAAAATCCTGATGCTCGAGATCGTCCAGGCGTTATGGGTGGTCTTCCGCCACATGTTCGGCAAAGGGGTGACCTTTCAATACCCGCACGTGAAACGGGCCCTTCCCGACACGCATCGCGGCGCGCTGGCGCTGCTGCGGTACGACGACGGCGTGGAGCGTTGCGTGGGGTGCGATCTCTGCGAGGCGGCCTGCCCGTCCCGCTGCATCAAGGTCGTCAGCGAGCAGATCCCGGGCAAGCCGTTGGTCCGGTACGCCAGCGAGTTTTACATCGACATGACGAAATGCGTCTTCTGCGGATTCTGCGTGGAGGCCTGTCCGGTCAACGCGCTCGGGATGACGAAGCTGTACGAGTATTCCACCGAAAACAAGCGGGACCTCTATTTCGATAAGAAAAAACTGTACGAGATCGGCGAGAAGTATTTCGCCGATGCGAAAGCGTACCTCGTGGCCCACCGCCAGGAACAGGCCGATGAAACCGCCAAACAGTACCGGTATAAATTCCCGTTCCCCGTTCTAACCGAGAAGAAGGAGTAGCCGGCCGTCCATGGTTCAGCAGGTGTTCTTCTACTATCTGGCTTTCGCCAGCATCGCGAGCGCCGTGCTGACCGTCGGATTGAGAAACCCGGTCCATTGCGGCCTGGCTCTCTTATCCCTGCTGTTCCACATCGCAGGTTTTTTTGTTTTGTTGAACGCCGAGTTCATCGCGGCCGTCCAGATCATCATCTACGCCGGCGCGATCCTGGTGCTCTACCTCTTTGTATTAATGCTGCTCAATCTCAAGACGGAGGAACGGTTCCTCCATCGCCGATACGCCCTGTGGCTCTTCTTCGCCCTCCTGGCCGCGGGCCAGGCCTTTTGGCTCCTCCTCCATTCGCCCTTTGCGGGAAAGCCGGGCGACGTGACGCCGGATAAGGTGACGCAGTTCGGTCACAGTCAGACGATCGGGATCGTTCTGTTCAACGAATATTTCCTGCCCTTTGAAATCGTCGGTGTTTTCCTGCTGGGCGCCATCATCGGCGCGATCGTGTTGGCCAAAGATCGTCCCCCGGAGGCCGGGAACGAGAGGACGTCCTGATGATACCCTTGTCGTCCTATCTGGCGGTGAGCTCGGTCCTGTTCGTGACCGGACTGATCGGCGTCCTGATCCGGCGGAACTTTATCATTATCTTAATGTCGGTCGAGATCATGCTCAACGCGGCCAATCTCAACCTCGTGGCGTTCTCATCCTATCTGGATTCGATGGCCGGACAGATCGTGGCCCTGTTTATCATTGCGATCGCGGCCGGCGAGGCGGCGGTCGGCTTGGCGATCATCATCGTTGTTTTCCGCGGCCGGATCGCGACGAACGTGGATCAAATTAATTTGTTGAAATGGTGATTGGGGTGGACTTCGTCTGGCTCATACCGGCTTTTCCTCTGCTGGCCGTTCTGATCAACGGGCTCGTCGGCCATCGGCTGTCCGAGCGCGCCGTGAGCGTGACGGCCGTTGGTTCGGTGGGGCTCTCATTCCTGGTCGCCTCGGCGACGCTGGTCCAGGTGATCGCCGATCCCGCGCCCGCGGTCACCGCCCTGTTCACCTGGATTCCGGGCGGGGATCTCGTCGTCGAGTTCAACGCCTTGATCGATCCGCTGACCGCCGTCATGATGATGGTCATCACCGGCGTCGGCTTCCTGATCCATGCCTACTCGATCGGGTACATGCACGGCGACTCCGGATACGCCCGCTACTTTACCTACCTGAATCTTTTCACCGTGTCGATGCTGATCCTGGTGATGGGCGGCAACTACCTCGTGATGTTCATCGGGTGGGAGGGCGTCGGCCTCTGTTCGTATCTGTTGATCGGTTTCTGGTATGAGCGGACCTCGGCCATCAAGGCCGGGACGAAGGCCTTTGTCGTGAACCGGATCGGGGATGCCGGATTCCTGGTCGGGCTCTTTTTGATCTTCGCCCGGTTCGGCTCGCTCAATTACAGCGATGTCTTCTCCCGCGCGGGCGAACTCTCGACCGCGACGGCGACCGCGATCACGCTCTGTCTGTTCATCGGCGCGATTGGAAAATCGGCCCAGCTTCCACTGTACACGTGGCTTCCGGACGCGATGGAAGGTCCGACGCCGGTTTCGGCGCTGATTCATGCCGCCACCATGGTGACCGCCGGCGTTTACATGGTCGTCCGCAACCATGTCCTGTTCGATATGGCGCCCCTCTCGCTCCAGACGGTGGCCGTGATCGGGGCGGCGACGGCCCTGTTCTCGGCCACGATCGGCCTCGTCCAATACGACATCAAGCGGGTGCTGGCCTACTCGACCGTCAGCCAGCTCGGCTACATGTTTCTGGCCTGCGGCGTGGGGGCGTACGCCTCGGCCATTTTCCATCTGGTGACCCATGCCTTCTTTAAGGCGCTCCTGTTCATGTCGGCCGGCAGCGTGATCCATGCGATGGGCGGAGAGCAGGACATGCGGAAGATGGGCGGCCTGGCGAAACATTTGCCGAAAACCGCCACGGTCTTTATCATCGGCGCAATCGCCATCGCCGGCATTCCGCCGCTGGCCGGATTCTGGAGCAAGGACGAGATCCTGGGCGCGGCCTTCAAACACGGGGCGCCGGTGTTGTGGTTTATGGGGCTCACGGCTGCCGCGATGACCTCGTTTTATATGTTCCGGCAGGTCTATATGACCTTTTACGGATCCGCTCGAATGGATCATGACGTTGAGCACCACCTGCATGAATCGCCCAACGTGATGATCTATCCCTTGATCGTGCTGGCGGCGCTTTCGCTGCTGGGCGGGCTGCTGCTCGGATTTCCGCCGGAGGAGGGATGGATCCATCGCTTCCTCGGGCCGGTGACCGGGGCGCAGGCCGTGCCTGCCGGCAGGCAGGAAGCACATGCTATTGGCGCGATCGATTATATTTTGATGGGCCTTTCGGTGGCGGTGGCCTTGGCCGGTTGGATGACGGCGCGTCAGATTTATTTAAAGAAGCCCGAGACGGCCGGTGCGCTGGCGAGCCGGTTTGCGACAGCCCATTCCGTTCTTTACAACAAGTACTGGGTGGATGAACTCTATGATGCGACGGTCGTCGAGCCATCAAAGGGTCTGGGCCGTGTGGCCAATCGCTTCGATGACCGGATCATCGACGGGATCGTCAATGCCGTGGGAAATCTCACCCAGGCCGGGGCGGCCTTGAGCACCGGATTCGAGAAATACATGATCTACGGTCTCTTAAATATCACCGGGTATGCGAACCATATCGCCGCGGCGATCTTAAGAAAGATTCAGTCGGGGCAGGTGCATCATTACGCCGCTCTTCTCGTGATCGGCATCTTTATCCTGGTGAATCTGTATCTCTGGTTTTTCGACAACACGACGGTGGCGCTGCTGCTGAGCCGTCTCTCGTTGAACGGAGGGAATTAGCGTTACCCCAGCGAGCACGGCGAGCGAGAGGGGGAGGCTCCATAAGGCTTTGCCTTTGGAGGGGGCGACGCAAGCCCCTATAATAGGACAACAATGAACCTTGAAATCTTCTGGAATCAACAGATCGGTTTTCCCATCCTAACCCTTTTGATCTTCTTGCCCGTGGCGGGAGCGGTGAGCCTCTGGATGCGCAAGGATCTCCGGGGCGCAAGGATCGAAGCGCTGATCCTCAGCCTGGTCGAGCTGGCCCTCTCGCTTCTGCTCTTTCCCTTTTTTGCCTCGGGTGTTTCGGCCATGCAGTTCGTCGAATACGTTCCCTGGATCACGCCGCTCGGTATCAGCTACCACCTCGGGATCGACGGGATCAGCCTGTTCCTCGTCATCCTCACGGCGCTGCTGACGGTCTTGACCCTCATTTACTCCTGGGACCGCATCCGAGAGCATCTCCGCGAATATTTGATCTGTCTCCTGATTCTGGAGGCGACGATGATCGGGGTGTTTATCTCCCTCGATCTCGTCCTGTTCTTCGTTTTCTGGGAAGTGATGTTGATCCCGATGTACTTCCTGATCAAGATCTGGGGAACCGGACCGGATCGGGATTACGCCGCGCTCAAATATGTCGTCTACAATTTGACCGGAAGCGTCCTGATGCTGGTGGGGTTTATCATTCTCTATCTGAATTATCACGACTGGGCCGTTCAAATCCGCGGCCTGGAGCCCTATTCGTTTAACTACCAGAGACTCCTGCACGCGCCGGTCTCCTTCGAGAAACAGCTCTGGATCTTTGCGCTCGTTTTTCTGGGTTTTGCCGTGAAGGGTCCGGTCTTTCCGTTTCACACCTGGTTGCCCAGCGCGATGCTGCAGGGGCCGATCGCGGTGAGCGTGATGCTCTCCGGCGTGAAGCTGGGCAGCTACGGTCTACTGCGGTTCAACCTGCCGCTGACACCCGAGGCCTCGCAGGTCGCCGTGCCGGTGATGATGGCGCTGGCGCTGATCGGGCTGATCTACGGCGCGTTTATCGCGCTGTCCCAGCCGAACCTGATGACGATGATGGCCTACGCCGGAATCAGCCATCTCGGTTTCGTGACGGTGGGATTGTTTGCCTTGAATCAGATCGGCATCGAGGGCGCGCTGCTCCAGATGATCAATCTGGGCGTCGCCGGGGCCGGCATGATCTTTGTCGTGGCTTTTCTGCTCGACCGGAGGGGCTCGTTCAACATGCACGATTACGGCGGACTGGCGAAGCGGGCGCCGCTGCTGGCGACGCTGTCCCTGATCATCGTACTGGCCTCGCTGGCGCTTCCGGGGACGAATGTCTTTATCGGGGAGTTCATGATCCTGGCCGGGGTGTTCAAGGTCAGCGCGCTCTATGCCGTCATCGGCGTGACGGCCGTGATCCTGGGAGCGGCCTACCTGCTCTGGATGTATGAGCGGGTCATGCTGGGCAAAATCGAGAAGCCGGAGATCGCCGTCATGCCGGATCTGAACCGTCGGGAAGCGGTGATCGCCTACACCCTGGTCGCCCTTATTCTTTGGATCGGGTTGTACCCCGCGCCGCTGCTTTCCCGCATGGAGCCATCGGTCCGGGCCGTCGTGGATCGTCTGGAGAAGCAGGAGCTGCCCTTGAATCCCGTCGTCCGGATCGATCCGAATAATCCACATGCGTATCTTCTGGAACTGCTGTCCCATTCCGAAACGGCCCCGGCCGTCGGGGTATCCGAGGGGTCGGTGAAATGACGGACCACATTCTTTCAATCATCCTGTTCGCGCCGTTTGTCGGCGTGGTGCTGCTTCTCTTCATCCCCAATGAGAAACCGCTGCTGGTTCGAACCGTGGCCGTGATCGCCGGCCTGGTCCCGACGCTGGCCTCTTTTTATCTCCTGTACCACTACGATTCGGCCGCGGGCGGATATCAGTTCACGGAGCAATACGTCTGGTCCAAGGACCTCGGGATATCGTTCTTCCTCGGTGTGGACGGAATCAGCATCCCGCTCGTCTTGGCCTCATCCATTCTCCTTTTTACCGGCGTCTTCATCTCCTGGCATATCGAAGACCGTGCGAAGGAATTTTATGCCTTTCTTTTGATTCTGGCGGCCGCCACGATCGGCGTGTACGTTTCGCTCGATCTGTTTTTCCTGTACTTTTTCTATGAGATGTCCGTGCTGCCGATGTACGTACTGCTTGGTATCTGGGGCAGCCACACCAAAGGGTATCTGGAGATGGCCGACAAGCAGAAGCGGGATTCGGTCGGCTTCATTTTCAACTTCGGTTCGAACAGCAAGGAATACGCCGCGATGAAGCTGACGCTGTTCCTGTCGGCCGGCGCGGTCGTGGCACTGATCGCGATTCTGATCATCTACGCGACATCCGGACTGCACACCTTCAACATCGTCGAGCTTCAGGCCCACGGGCATGTCCCGAAGCACCTGCATGATATTCTTTTCCTCCTGATCTTTTTCGGTTTTGCCTCCATCGCGCCGATCTGGCCGCTTCATTCCTGGTCGCCGGTCGGCCATGCGGCGGCCCCGGCCGCCGTCAGCATGCTCCATGCCGGCGTCTTGATGAAGCTGGGCCATTTCTCGATCATCCGGGTCGGGTACACATTGTTTCCGGAGGCGACGCGCGAATGGATGCCGCTGGCCGCGATCCTTTGCATCTTCAGCATCGTCTACGGCGGGCTCGTGGCCTATTTCCAACGGGATACCAAGTACGTGATCGGATATTCCTCCTCCAGCCATATGGGCTATGTCTTCCTCGGGATGGCCTCTCTCAATGTCATCAGCATGACCGGGGCGGTGCTGTACATGTTCGCCCACGCGCTGGCGACCGGGATGCTGTTCGCCATCGCCGGATATGTTTACGATCAGACGCATACGCGGGATATCCCGTCGCTGGGAGGCCTTTCGGCCAAGATGCCGTTCATCGCGGGGATCTTTATCGTGGCCGTGGCGGCCTCGTTCGGACTGCCGCTTACGGTGAATTTCATCGGAGAGCTGATGATCCTGGTCGGAAGCTGGAATATCTATCCGGTCCAGACGATCATCGCGGTGCTGGGGATCGGTCTGACCCTGGCCTATCTTTTCCGGATGATGCGGGGCGTCTTTTACGGTCCGATGGACCCGCATTACGCACACGTCCATGACGCGAGTCCCTTCGTCGACCGTCTGCCGCTTTTGGTGATGGCGGCGACCAGCATCTATTTCGGCCTGTTCCCGTCGCAATTCATCCATGTGATCCAGGCCGGCGTCACGCCGTTGATCGCCGCCATTGAGGGCGCCCAGCAACTCTCGCAGATCGGAGGACCGTTCTGACCATGCCGTTTACGTTCACCATGACGCCGGCCGATGTCGAGCTCCTGATGCCCGAGATTCTGATGACCGGTCTCTTGAGCGTGATCCTTTTTCTTGATTTTCTGTTTCCCCGGATCGAAAAGACGACGCTGGCCTGGCTTTCGATCGCCGGAATGGGCGGGATCTTCGTGCTGCTCGCGGATTATTTTATCGAGGACCGCCACGGGACGCTGTTCCGGGAAATGTACATCGTCGATCCCATGGCGATTTTCTTCAAGGCGTTTATCCTGGGAACGACCATCCTGGTCTTCCTGGCCTCGATGGATTATCTGAAGAAGGTCCCGGTCTTCCGGGGCGAGTACTACTTCCTGGGGCTGCTCGCCGCGCTGGGAATGATGCTGATGGCGTCGGTGAACGACCTACTGAGCATGTTCATCACGCTGGAGTTTTCGACCTTTTCGTTCTATATATTAGTCGCCTACCTCCGGGACGACGCGCAATCGAACGAGGCCGGCCTGAAGTATTTCATCCTGGGCGTGTTCGCGGCCGGGCTGCTCGCCTTCGGGATCAGCCTTCTCTACGGCGAGACGGGCAGCATCCTTTTCACGGACTTCGCCAAGATGCATGCCCATCTGACGCCCGGCCTGATCATCGGGTTTCTGCTCATCTTTGTGGCGCTGGGCTTCAAGGTCGGCGCGGTGCCGTTCCATGCCTGGGTGCCGGATATTTACCAGGGCGCGCCGACGCCGGTGACGGCCTTTCTCTCGATCGCGCCCAAGGCCGCGACCTTCGCCATCCTGCTCCGCATTTTCATGGCGACGGTGGGCGACATCAAGGGGGACTGGGTCTGGCTGGTCGTTGGAATTTCGGCGATCTCGATGACCTACGGAAATATCGTGGCGATTGCGCAGAAGAACATCAAGCGGCTGCTGGCCTACTCCGGGATCGCCCAGATCGGGAACGTTCTGATCGGCCTGGCCGCGGCCAGTAAGATGGGGGGTGACTCGGTCCTGTTTTACTTCCTGACCTACCTGTTTGCGAACGTCGGCGCCTTTGCGGTGGTGATCATCTTCTCCAACTTAACAAACAGCGACGCACTGGAGGATTATGACGGCCTTTCCCGACGGTCGCCGCTGCTGGCCTTCGCGCTCCTGATCTTTTTCCTGTCGCTGGCCGGCGTCCCCCCGCTGGCCGGATTCATCGGCAAGCTGTACGTCTTCGCGGCCGCGATGAACGAGGGGCTCGTGGCGCTGGTCGTCATCGGCGGGATCAACATCGTCATTTCGATGTATTACTATCTGGTCGTCATCAAGCGCGTGTACATCAACATGCCCAAAGAAAATACGCCGATCCCGGTCTCATTTCCGATGCGATTGGTCCTGTTCACGACCGTGGGCGGCGTCCTGTTTCTCGGCATCTACCCCAAGGCCTTCATCGAGATCTCGGTCGCGGCGACCAATCTGTTCGGCCGGATGATTTGATTCCGCATTGGGACGGGTCATTGGATCGCATCGCGGTCCCCATTTTCTACGTGCAATGCCAATAGCCAAAAAGCCGACCCTGACCCGGATTTGTGCGGATTTATGTGATATTCCATGAATTACTTTGAGATGATTTCGTAGTTTCCACACCCGGAGTGAACTGCCCATACCCATCTGCTTAAAGGTCTTCGGCTCCCCAAATTTTCTATCACAAAATTACCCCCTGAGTAAGTCTGAGTCTTTGCTCTGTTTCCAGGAGGATCAAAAGCTGCAATAAGCAGGCTCTCAGTGCGATCCACAATCTGTGCGGAGATCCTGTCCCAAGAAAAGAGCTCAATATGGCCTATCTTCAAAAAGAGAGGCTGGCTTACATTCTTTTCGATCCAGGTTGCAAGCTCTTCACGTGAATGCTGAGGAAGCCGCTTTCGAAAGCTCTGCTGGTAGGTCTTGCCAATAAAGATAGGATTTCTCCCCAAAGGTCGTGTCACAATCTGGTACACACCCATTCCGGAATCCAACTCCTGATTGTACGGCAGGGCAAAGTACTCGCCAATAGGCCAGCTACCCTCCCAGATTATCTTTAGATCAGGCTCCCTCATTCTTTTCTCTTAATAACCGCGTTTCTTAAGCCAATCTTGAATGACCTTTGGAGATTCTTCATAATCTTTTAGCTTTTGTAATAGGAGATCACCAAATTCACGTCCAAATCTTACAAGATCACGATCTTTCATCCAAAATAACTGGGGGATGCGGTCAATAGTCACTTTATGAAGAAAGCCTACTTGCCGTATTCGCTTCCTCCGGCAAGAAATTAATAAGAACATTCCATCCGGGCATACAAAAATGTCATCAGGATATTCTAGAACCTCCGTTTCTAATGAAGCGAGCTGCTTATCAATTATTAACCGCTTCTTGCGCCCAAGGCGAAAAACTCTGTTCATATCTTCTTCATTACTAAAAGGTCCCTTAACAATGAAAATGTGACGATGGGTTAGCCAGCCAATACTCGTTGTCCGAATCAGCCTGTTCAAAGCAATAATTAAAGGAGATCTCAGGTCTTTTAACAGATGTGGGATTGCTTCAGCTCTAATGGCCATTACCGTCTCCTTATGCTCATTTCCAGGGTTATCTTTATAAGTTTTATGAAGATCGATAATTCCAGATGGCTGTCTGAGCATCAGGGTATAATAAAAATTTCCGGGGCCATGTATGCGAGAACCGAAAACAATTCTATCTGGTTGAAACTGCATGAAGAAATTATCTAATTCAAATCCTTTTGCATCGAATGGCAAACTGAATCCTCGATCAATTTCGTTCACAGTATGACTCCATACCTTCCTTTTTAGACAGATTTAGACAGATCCTAAAGAGCTTTTACTATAGTAGAATTGAACCAGTGGTATAACTGTTTGAATGAAGTACCACCCAACTCACGCGTGAGATCATCAACCGGTTTGATCCAGAGTGCTCGATAACGTGAGTTGTACAGTCCTACACGCCGAATACGGCGGTTTCCGAGATTCGCATCCAGTGCTGCATAACCCAGTAATTGCCACAAGTGGTTGGAGCCAAAGCCCTTCGTAGACAGTTTTAGTTCAAGCAAAAGGTCTCTGATAAGAAGGTCACCATCAGCACCGATGGAAACGCCACCTACAATGCTACCGAAGATAGGGTTATACACAACAGGTCTAGCTTTTGGCAGGTCTTCGGTTGTGGCTTTAAGGAGTTGTTGAAGCTCATCAACGAATTCATTCGGATAGTGCTCTCGCAGCATATGACGCAGGCTATTTAGGTTTTGTACCTTTGCCGAATAGATCCACGAGATTTCTGGCGTTAGGGATGATATGAATCTGTGCCGTATTCCTTCGATCGGGCCTGTATCCTGCTTGAGGAATCGTCCACTGGCATGCCTGAGTCCCTTCAAATTAGCTAGTGCTCATGCAACTATTATTATCTAATAATATGTGCTATACTGGTTCCCAAAAGGAGGGACCCGTATGGCACGTTCCAGAAACATCGGCTTGCGCCGGTTGAAACCTGATGAACGAACGCTGCTCAAAAGAAAGC
>JACQBZ010000073.1 GCA_016194285.1 Nitrospirota bacterium
GAGGCGGCCTCCTGATTCCATGAAACAGAAATCTCGCAGATCCGTCCCGCCCGGGCCCTCGTATCATCCCACGCTGGACGAATTCATCCGAAAAACGAAACAGGGAAACCTGATCCCGGTTTACCGGGAGATTTTGGCCGATATGGAAACGCCCGTTTCGGCGTTCCTCAAAATCCGGGATGAGCACTACGGGTATCTCCTGGAAAGCGTGGAAGGCGGAGAAAAATGGGCGCGGTACTCCTTTTTGGGGAGTCGTCCGGCCTTGGTCATCAAAGGATCGCTCAACGAATTAACGTTGATCCGACCCAAACGGGTGGACCGCATTCCAGTCAAGAAGGATCCCTTGGAAACGCTCAAAGAGATTATGGCCGATTATCAGCCGGTGGAAGTGGACGGGATGCCGCGGTTCTTCGGGGGGGCCGTCGGCTATCTCGGTTACGATATGATCCGGAGCATCGAACGCCTTCCCGATTTTCATCACGATCGTCTCGACCTGCCGGTGATGGTCTTAATGGTGACCGACACGCTTTTGATCTTCGATAACGTGGCGCAGACGATCAAGGTGGTTTCGAACGTTCATCTGACCGGCCGCGGACGGCGGGGATCCGACGCGGCGCGGCGGGCCTATCGCGAGGCGGTCGACAAGATCGAGGCCATAATCGCTCGTTTGAGAAAAACGAATCGGCTTCGTAAAGAACGACGACGTCACAGCGGGAAGCGTTCGGAATTGAAGATCACCTCAAACATGAGCCCGTCGGCCTTTCAGAAGATGGTGCGCCAGGCCAAGGAATACATCCGGTCGGGAGACATTTTTCAAGTCGTGCTCTCCCAGCGGTTTGAAACCGAGGCGCGGTCTGCGTCCTTTGATATCTATCGGGCCCTTCGGGTCATCAATCCGTCGCCGTACATGTATTATCTCCAGCTGGACGGCCTTGAACTGGTCGGCTCTTCGCCGGAGGTGCTGGTCCGGTGCGAGGATCGCAAAATCGAGCTGCGACCGATCGCCGGGACCCGGCCGCGCGGTCGGAACGAAGAGGAAGATCAAATGCTGGAGCGCGAACTCCTGTCCGATCAAAAGGAGTGCGCGGAACATATCATGCTGGTGGATCTGGGACGAAACGATGTGGGACGCGTCTCCGAGGTGGGAAAGGTGCAGGTGAAAAAATTGATGGCGGTCGAACGGTATTCCCACGTGATGCATCTCGTCTCGCAAATCGAAGGTCGGCTCCGGAAGGACAAAGACATTTACGATGTGATGCGGGCCAGTTTTCCGGCCGGCACCGTTTCGGGAGCGCCCAAGATCCGGGCCATGGAAATTATCGAGGAAGCGGAGCCGACCGGTCGGGGGCCATACGCCGGCGCCGTGGGTTACTTCAGTTTTTCGGGCAACATGGATACCTGCATCAACATTCGAACGATCGTGATCAAGGACGGGCGGGCCTATATTCAGGCCGGGGCCGGAATCGTGGCCGACTCCGATCCCGAACGCGAATATCAGGAGACGGTCAATAAGGCCAAGGCGATGCTGGCCGCGATTGAAATGTCGGAGAGAGGGTTGGAGTAAACGCAGGGGCGTGGTGCATCACGCCCGATTTGGTGATTTTTTGAAGTGCGGGCGCTATTCATAGCGCCCCTACAGGGTCGGAAGACATGCTTTTGATGATCGACAACTACGACTCGTTTACGTATAACCTGGTCCAGTATTTCGGGGAACTGGATCAGGACGTGCGCGTCTACCGCAACGATCAGATTACGCTGGACGAGATCGCCGAACTCCGGCCCGATCGTATCGTGATCTCGCCCGGACCCTGCACCCCGAAGGAGGCCGGCATCTCGATCGAGCTCATCAAGCAGTTCGCCGGCCGGCTTCCGATCCTGGGGGTCTGCCTCGGTCATCAGGCGATCGGGGAGGCCTTCGGCGGCGAGGTGGTTCGGGCGCCTCGATTGATGCACGGAAAGACCTCGATGATTTACCACGATGGAAAGACGATTTTCAAGTCGCTTCCGAGCCCCTTTGAAGCCACGCGGTATCATTCCCTGATCGTGAAGCGCGAAACGCTTCCACCCGTATTGAAAATTTCGGCCGAAACCCGGGAGGGCGAGATCATGGGACTGCGGCATGTGGATTATCCGGTTGAAGGAGTGCAGTTTCATCCCGAATCGATCCTCACAAAAGCCGGAATGGATCTGTTGAGGAATTTCTTAAAAATGTAAGGGGGAGCCGATGAGTCCGACCGAGGCAGAACTGAAGCAGTTCCGATTCATGGAACAATTGGAAAAATATGGCTACATCGCGGCAGGGGTCAGTTTTCTGATATTGGGCATGGTGGTTTTCGCTTACGGCTGGTTCGAATTCATCCTCAAGATCGAGGCGGGTCCCGCGCGTGCGATGCTGACCCTGATGAACGATCTTCTCCTGGTCGTGATTCTCCTGGAGCTTTTTCGGACGGTCATCAACTTCCTCCGCAGCCGGATGATCAGTCTGGAACCTTTCCTCCACGTCGGGATCATCGCGGCGGTGCGACGGCTTTTGACAATCGGCGCCGAGATGACGCTCCGGGGAGATATCACCGAGGTCCGCTTCAATCAGTATCTGTTCGATGCACTGGTGAGCATCGGGATCATCCTTGCGCTGGTCATCGCTTTGTATATTTACGGTTTGCGATGGAAGCCGATTGAACCCGTCGTTTTGAAATAACAAGGGCTCCAAGTACCATTTCGGTTTAAAATATGATACAGTCTTAACTCCGAACGGCGCGATATTAATGATCAAGGAAGCAATCGCAAAAGTGGTGGATGAGATCCATCTGACCGAGGCCGAGGCCGAGGCCGCGATGCGCGAAATTATGGAAGGTCAAGCTACCCCTTCCCAGATCGCGGCGTATATTACCGCGCTTCGGATGAAGGGCGAGACGGTCGAGGAAATCACCGGTTCGGCCCGCGTCATGCGCGAGAAGGCGGTCCGGATCCATGTGAACGATCCCTTCGTGGTGGATACCTGCGGCACCGGCGGCGATCGAATGAATACGTTTAATATCTCGACCACCACGGCCTTTGTGGTCGCCGGGGCCGGGATCACGGTCGCCAAACATGGGAATCGGTCCGTCTCAAGCAGCTGCGGCAGCGCCGATGTGCTGAAGGCGTTGGAGATTAAAATTGATTATCCGCCTGAAAAAGTCGAGGAATGCCTCAATACGATCGGCATCGGGTTTCTGTTCGCCCCGCTCTACCACGGCGCGATGAAGCATGCCATCGGGCCGCGCCAAGAGATCGGGATACGGACCCTCTTTAACATTCTGGGTCCGCTGACCAATCCGGCTCAGGCCTCCATCCAGGTGTTGGGGGTGTACGACCCGAACCTGAGCGATTTGATGGCCCAGGTCTTGATGAACCTCGGATCGCTTCACTGTTTTTGCGTGAACGGGCAGGACGGTTTGGATGAAATTACGATCACGACAAAGTCCAAGATCTGCGAAGGGAAAGAGGGGAAAGTCAAGTGCTACCACATCGAACCGGGTGATTTTAATCTCCCGACGGCCCGCGTGAAGGATCTCATCGGCGGAACGCCGGATCAAAACGGCCGGATCCTCCTGGATATTCTCGGCGGCCAGAAAGGACCGAGGCGGGATGTGGTTCTCCTCAACGCCGCGCCGGCCATCGTCGCCGCAGGAAAGACGCGCACCCTCCA
>JACQBZ010000074.1 GCA_016194285.1 Nitrospirota bacterium
ATCGCGGAGGGATGAATACTCTGAACCCGTCCGGGCCCGCGTTCGAACATCGATTCCGACCGAACGAAACCTTCTCGTTCAAAAAACGGCCGTTCAACCACTGTCGCGTTCTGAATACCCCCATTCCTTGCCGGGTGTTCAGGCCGGCCTGTTCGAGGAAGCCGCGACCGATCGATCGCCCCTTGGGTTGTGGGTCCATGGCCGCGTTTGAACGCCTCGATCCCTCGTGTGAGCGGCTGAGCGGGCCTTGGAATCCCGGCCTGATCCGAATGTTCCTTCAGAGCGGTGAAGGTTCTTCCGATGAGCCCCGAGCCTTCGTCCAATCGAACCGGCTGTGCCGTATTGAAATTCTCGATCGGCACAACCGGGTAAGCACCCTGAAACATTCGGGCATCGGCGACCTGAATCGAGCCGTTCGACCTCATGCCGGGCGGGATAAATCTTCCCCCGATGGGTCGGGCCGAAGGGTGGTCGCCCATGAAGATCCTTTTTGGAGCGGCCGTGAACACCTGAACATTGATTCGGTTGATCACGACGACGCGGCCAAAAGGATCCAACGGAGCCCAGGCATAATAAGGACCCACGGCCACCCAGCTCACATAGGCCGGCCGCCAGGTATATCCGGGAACCCAACACCAGCCGAAAACCGGATCATAAATCCACGCACCGTAATGAAAGGTCACATAACCAAAGGGGTCCGAGGATACCCATGTCCAGCCGCAGCGTTTATACCAGGCCCAGTAGCCGTTAAAATAGAGATTGACTGTGGCCGGCGTCCAGTTCTCATCGTCGCCGCCCTTTAAGTTCAACGATCCCTGAATATCGCTGATTCTGGAGAAAGATTCGGCTTGGACGGGCCAAGCCCCCCCGCCGACCATTGCGAATAGGGCCACCAGGATGAAACCGTATCGTCCAGGAATGTTTCTCAAGGCGAAATCCTCCACACTCTATTAAACACTTCGCCGATCGAATCGTTGCAATCTGTTTTTATAAAATACCCTCCCTGTGCTAAAATAGACCGCAACCGAAACCTTTCTTGGGTGTTTATTAATTATGGCAGGTCAGGATCTCTACCGGGATGACCCGGACGTGGAATCGATGCTCGCGTTCCAGAAAGGGGACGATCAAGCCTTCGAAACGCTGTTTCGCAAATATTCCCGACCGCTGGTTAACTTTTCCTACCGTCTGATCGGAAACCGGGGTCGGGCCGAAGAGATCGCTCAAGAGGTGTTTCTGGAAGTCCACCGTGCCAAGAGTACCTACCTCCCGCAGGCGAAGTTTTCGACCTGGATATACCGGATATCCACCCATCGCTGTTGGAACGAGCTTCGTCGTCCCGAACGTCGTTTGATGGCCATGCAGCATCGTGATCCAACCGGGGACGAAGGTGATCGAGCGGCGGTTGAGCCCGTTGCGGCCGGGCCGGACGCATTGCAGCATCTCGAGGCCAAACAGCTTCAAGACGCGGTCGCCGATGCGGTTTCAAGTCTTCCGGAACAACAACGGACGGCGCTTATCCTCTGCCGTTATCACGCGATGGGTTATCGCGAGGCGGCGGAGGCGATGGAGACGACCGAATCAGCCGTCAAGTCGCTGATGCATCGGGCCACGGTCGGCCTGAGGGATCGCTTAAAATCTTTTTTATGAGTCGATCCCCACGGGCCAGTCTGCGGGGATCGACCCAGCGAGCACGGCGAGCGAGAGGGGGAGGCTCCATCCGGCTTGGCCGGTGGAGGGGGCGACGTGAGCCCCTACAATTAATTAGGAGACGACCATGAACGGACACGAGATTTCGGAAGAACTCGTCGCGTTTCTCGACGGTGCTCTGTCGGTCGAAGACGCCCGGCGGGTGGAGAAGCACCTGGAGCGCTGTCCCTCCTGCCGCGAGATCCTGGAAGACTTTCGTCGAACCGGCCAACTCCTCAACCGGTGGACCGAGATCGCGCCGTCGCCCGGCTTTGAACCCCGAGTCCTGACGCACATACGCGCTTCGGAGACCCGCCGGCCGGTTTCAATCGGGTTTGGGAATCTGAACCGCTGGTTTTTCGGGTCCCCGATTCGATGGTCCGCAGTCGCAGCCGGAATTGTTCTGATGGCGGGAGCCGCTTATTGGATCTTCCCCCTCTCCCGGAACGAAGACGTCCTGACCGAAGCGGAAAAAGACGAGATGGCGACCCACATCGATCTGTATGTAGACTACGGCGTGATCAGTCACCTGGATACGCTCAAGCCAATGGATGCGACTCCGCCCCCGCAGGGGGATGAATCTTCTATCATCAACACGGCATGAAGATCAGGATGAAAAAGTTCGGACCGAAGGTTTTCGCGATGGTGGTGTTCATCGCGCTGATTGCGGCTTATCCGGCCGGAAACGGCTGGGCCCATTCCAGACCGTGGGCATTTCGGATGGCCCAAGCCCAATACCAAAAAGCGCCGCTGGAGCGCCTTTCCCCCAAAGAGCGGGAGCAGGCCCGGAGGAATTATTTGAGGTTTAAAAACCTCCCGCCCCGGGAACGCGAGCGGATCAAGAAAAACTTTCGGGAATGGCAGCAGCTCTCGCCCGAGGAAAAACAGCGGTTCCGGGAGCGCTATGAGCGTATGAATCCGCCGAATCGCCAGGCTCCGGAATAATCCCCAGGACGCTGATGCCCGGGTCAATAGGGCCGTCCGAATTGTTTTACCCTCCTTGATGTTCTTTCTTTCCTTGACGAACCAAACGACCGCAGCGTATTCTGAATCCATGTCCCAAGATTCAACGCACAAACACACCAATCGCCTGATTCACGAGACCAGCCCGTATCTTTTGCAGCATGCGCATAATCCGGTGGACTGGTATCCCTGGGGCGAGGAGGCGCTTGGCAAGGCGAAGGAAGAGGACAAACCGATTCTGCTCAGCATCGGCTATTCGGCCTGTCACTGGTGCCATGTCATGGAACGTGAATCATTTGAGAATGAAGAGACGGCCCGGATCATGAACGAGCATTTCGTCAGTATCAAAGTCGACCGCGAAGAGCGGCCGGATCTGGACGAGATCTACATGGCGGCGACCGTCGCGATGAACAACGGCCACGGCGGCTGGCCGATGACCGTTTTTCTGGCGCCGGATCAGCGGCCGTTCTTCGCCGGGACCTACTTTCCGCCCGAGGACCGATACGGCCGGCCGGGCTTTGGCGCGATCCTCTTAAAAATCGCCGAGCTGTGGAAGACCGACCGCGCGGCGTTGTTACAGCAGGGCGAAACCCTCACGGAGCATATCCGCCGACAGGCCGTCTCGATGCCGGCCCAATCGGTGGGAAACGAGGCGATCGAGCAGGCCGCGACGCTTCTTGCCCGGGAGTTTGATCCGGTCCACGGCGGATTCGGCGACGCGCCGAAATTTCCGCCCTCGACGGCCTTATCGTTCTTGTTGCGCGTTTATCGCCGCACGGGCGATCCCGAATGGCTCAACATCGTGCGCGTGACGCTGGGCGCCATGGCCAAAGGGGGCATGTACGATCAGATCGGGGGAGGATTCTGCCGCTACTCCACCGATGAGAAATGGCTCGTTCCGCACTTTGAGAAGATGCTGTACGACAACGCGCTGCTGGCCCGAATCTATCTTGAGGCCCATCAGGTTACAAAGGACCCGTTCTATAAACGGATCGCGACCGAGATCCTGGACTACGAGATCCGCGAAATGATCTCGCCGGAAGGCGGCTTTTACTCCTCCACGGACGCCGACTCGGAGGGCGAAGAGGGGAAGTTTTTCGTCTGGACTCCGGATGAAGTCAAGGCCGTCTTGGGCGACGAAAACGCCCGGCATTTCTGCGCCCATTACGACATCACCGAAGCGGGCAACTGGGAGGGGAAAAACATTCCGAACACACCGAGGACTCTGGAGCAGGTTGCTTCACGGCTTGAGATCAGCCCCGAAACGCTGCAGACATCCCTGGAGTCATCACGGAAAAAACTTTACGAGGAACGGCAAAAACGCACCCCGCCCGGACGGGACGACAAGATCCTCACCTCCTGGAACGGTCTGATGATCGGCGCGACGGCCGAAGGGGCGCGGATCTTAGGCGACCCGCGATATCTCGTCGCGGCCGGGCGAGCGGCGGACTTTCTCCTAAAAACGCTGCGGGCTCCCGATGGCCGGCTGCTTCGAACCTACCGTTCGGGGAAGGCTCACCTCAACGCCTATCTGGACGACTACGCCTATCTGTGCGAGGGCTTGATCGACCTTTATGAAGCCGGTGGACCGGCGCGATACCTGACCGAGGCGGCGGGATTGGCCGAACGGATCTTAACCGACTTCGTCGCCGATCCGCCTTCGGCAGACGGCGGCGGATTTTACCATACGTCGCGCGATCATGAACGGTTGATCCTCCGTCACCGCGAAGGCCATGATGGGGCCACCCCGAACGCAAACGCCTCGGCCGCGATGGCCCTGGCGCGTCTGTCGTTTCATTTAAACCGCGAGGATTGGGGGAAGGCGGCGGTGGCGGCCGTGACGGCTTACGGCGCGGTCATCGACCGTTTTCCACGGGCGTTTTGCAAATCGCTGGCCGTGTCGGATTTCTTGTTGGAAGGCCCGCTCGAGATTGTGGTGGTTGGAAAACCCGGCGAGGCAGGGTACCAGGCCCTCCGCCGAGAAGTGGATACGCAATATCTGCCGAATCAAATCCTGGCGCATCTTGATCCGGCCGCGGAATCGGGAAAAAGCCCCTCCCCGCTGATCGAGGGTAAAGGACGGATCAACGGCAAGGCCGCGCTGTATCTCTGCCATCACTTCACCTGCTCATCCCCGATCACCGACCCGTCCCGGATCGGCCCGGCGCTCGACGCGCACCAAAAACGTCTCCAATCGACCCGTCGGGGTTCGCTCTAAAGCCGCATTCCGTTTCCGATCTCCCTTAGGCCGATTCCATAAAACAGTAGGTCAGATTCGGGCCCATCCGTTTCGCTTCACGGAGCGCCTTGTCGGCGCGGACGACCAGCGCATCGGCGTCTTCCGCGCCGCCCGATCGTTCGGCGATCCCGATGCTGATCGTCATCGAGCACGGCTGCTCGTCCAGCACAAACGGCTGATCCGCAACGCGGGTCCGAAGCCTCTCGCCGACGATCCGGCCTCCCATCAGGTTGGTGAGGGGGAGAATGAGACCGAATTCGTCCTCGCCGTACCGCGCCAGGAGATCGGTCGGCCGGATCGCATTCTTAACCCGATCCGCAAACTCCTTCAAAACGTGATCGCCCGCCGGTTGTCCCCCGCTGTCAATGATCTTCTTAAACCCATCAAAATCGATCAGGCCGATGGAAAGAGACGCGTGGAGGTCTTTACAACGCTGGAGATTGCGCTCGAGGTAAAGGCGAAAGGTCTGCTTGTTGAAAAAACCCGTCAACCCGTCTCGACGGGTCCGTTCGGACATCTCGTCCTGGCACAGATGCTCCAGGCTGTTGGGTCCCACGTATCGTAAAATCGAGTTTCCGACCCGGAGGAGGTCGCCTTCCATGAGCACCCTCTCCCGAACCTTCACGTCATTAAAAAACGTCCCGTTCTTGCTGTCCAGGTCGCGGAGAACGACCGTGCCGTCGGCTTCACGAACGACCTCGGCATGCTTCCGCGAGACCATGGGGTCGTCGATCGGAATTTCGGTATCCTGGTGTCTCCCGATCACCATCCGTTCCTTGTCCAACGGGAACTTCTCACCGATCACCGGACCGGCCACGACAACGAGACAGGCCAGGTGGTAGTTGATCCAATCCATCCGCCGGCGGGAGAGGTTGTTGGAAAGGTTGATCGACCCGGCTGTCGTCTCGTCATCCATGGCTTATCCCGGACTTCGATCCGGCGGTGGAGAGCATTACCTCTAAAACAACGATCCCTCGGCCTCCTGCCGCTCATTCCAGAGGGCCTGGTCCAGGAGGATCATCACGACGCCGTATTGTTTTACCAATTGCTTTGACTCGAACCGCATCCGGTGCTCCCGCTGAAGGACCAGTCGCGTTTGCGGATCGTCCCACTGGACGAATTCAAACGGACGCTCGCCCAGCGTCTTCGATTCGATCGGAACCTTCCCGTAACGCTCCATGTTCTTTTTGACCCAATCGTCCCAGCGGGCCTCATCGAAATACCCTTCCCGGTACTCGACCGTAACGCGATAAAGCCGGCCGTGAAGAAACCGGCAGCCCATGCCCCGGATCTCCTGCGACAGGGATTCCCGCGCGACCTCAAACGATCGTTCATCCTCAATCAGGCCCGGATTCTCGCCGGTCTGCTCGCGGCTCTTGACCGTTTTTTGAAACGCCTCGACCGTCATTCCAAGGCGGAGGGAACCCACCTTCCGGTCGATCGGATCGGCGGCCCGACTTTCGGTCACCGCCGCCGCCGGCGAACCAATCAAGCCGCACAAAAGCGCAACGCCGATCGTGATGCGATATCGTCTCATTTCAGCGGCCGTCGTCTCACCATCTCTCTACTCCATCGTGTAGATTCCGATGACGTAAAATAGAAAGGTGAGGATCAGCAAAAAACCAATCACAAAGCTAATGACTCTTAAGTAGGCCATCTCAAATCCGTTTCATTTATACGCGGCCCGTCAGCCCGTTCAGGAAATTCTGTAACGAAAGCCATGGAGCAGGGAGGGCATAGCCAAACAGAATCCCGCCCAACCTTCATATGACCATCAACCGAGCCTCGTTGACACGGACAAGACTTATGGTATACTAACTCCGCATTTTTTACAATCCGCAAACCAAGGACCGCGATGCCCAGTCGCAAGAAATCAGACGCCCCGTACAAATCTACCGATCGGGATCAACTGCGCGATCTCCTTTTCCAGCAATCATTCCGGTACAGCGATCAGCCGGTCTTCAAGCTCACGTCCGGACAGATGAGCCGCTATTATGTTGACTGCAAAAAGGTGACGCTCGATCCGAAGGGAGCCGCGCTCATCGGCCGGCTGGTCTTCGAGCGGATCAAGCATCTCCACCCCCAAGGCGTCGGCGGTCTGACGTTGGGCGCCGATCCCGTTGCCGTGGCCGTCGCCGTGACCAGTCACCTCGAAGGGCAACCCATTCCGGCCTTCATCATCCGGAAGGAACCGAAGGGACACGGAAGCCGGGCCTGGATCGAAGGGAACCTGCCGGAGGGCGCCGAGGTGGTGGTCGTGGAGGATGTCGTGACCACCGGCGGATCGACGCTGAAGGCGATCGAACGGCTGAAGGCACACGGCTGCAAGATCCTGAAGGTCATCGCCCTCGTGGACCGGCAGGAAGGCGGCCGGGAGAAGATCGCGGCCTCCGGTTATCCCTTGGAGTCCCTTTTCACGGTGGACGACCTGCTGGCCCTGGCCGGCGTTTCCCGCTCCTCATCGGAGTCCTCCGGACCGATCCCTATTTAAGTTGCATTTCAAGCCCCGTTATGTTAAAAATTGAGTTTTCAAATCGGAAATTGCCGACGCACCGGTCGGGCGCCGGATAGCATAAAGCCGCAGGCTTACCTCTCACTTCGCGAAGCAAGGTTAAACGCACCATGGACCATCTAATTGATGAAGCCCAACAGTATTTGATGAACACCTACACGCGCCAGCCGCTGATCATCCACAAAGGCCGCGGGACGCGGGTGTACGACCCCAACGGCAAGGAGTATCTGGATTTTGTCGGCGGGGTCGCGGTCAACAATCTGGGCCATTGTCATCCCAATGTCACGGTGGCTTTTCAGAAACAGGCGCAGCGGCTGGTGCATGTCTCGAATCTCTATTATACCGAGCCCCAGGTCAAACTGGCCCGGCTCCTCGTCGAGCATTCCTTCGCCGACAAGGTTTTCTTCTGCAACAGCGGATCGGAGGCGATCGAAGCCGCCATCAAACTCGCCCGAAAATTTTCCCATGACAAACATGGACCGGGCCGGTACGAGATGATCACAATGGAGCGGTCCTTTCACGGCCGGACGCTGGCCGCGGTCACGGCGACGGCGCAGCCGAAATACCACCAGGGGTTCGAGCCGCTCGTGCCGGGATTCCGGTACGTCCCGTACAACGATCTGAAAGCCGTCGCCCAGGCGGTCTCCGACCGGACGGCCGCCATCCTGGTCGAACCGGTGCAGGGCGAAGGGGGCGTCCGGATCCCGGACAACGACTACCTGCCCGGCCTGCGGAAGCTGTGCGACGAGAAAGGCCTCCTCTTGATCCTGGACGAAGTCCAGACCGGGATCGGGCGGACGGGCCCGCTGTTCGCCTACGAGCATTACGGAATCGAACCGGACATCATGGCGCTGGCCAAGGGATTGGGCAGCGGCCTGCCGATCGGCGCGCTGCTGGCCAAGGATCCCGTGGCCCGGGCCTTCACCCCCGGGTCGCATGCCGCCACCTTCGGCGGAAATCCGCTGGTCTGCGCCGCGGCCATCGCGACGCTCGAGGTGCTGCTGGAGGAGGGCTTCGTTCTGGATAACTGCCGTCGGATGGGCGATTACTTCGTCGAACGGCTCAAAGGCCTCCAGCAGCGGCACTCCTGCGTCGTCTCCGTCCGGGGCCAAGGGCTGCTGGTCGGGATGGAGCTCACGATTGACGGAAAAACGATCGTCCAGGACTGTCTGGAGGAGGGGATTCTGATCAATTGCACGATGGACCGCGTGCTCCGATTTGTTCCTCCGCTGATCATTCTGAAGGAAGAGATCGACCTCCTGATCAACCGGCTGGACGGAATATTAAAAAAGAGAACGGCATGAAAGTCCGACACCTGCTCACCCTCCTCGACCTCACCCCGGGGGACCTGATCGGATTGCTCGACCGGGCCGACCGGTTAAAGGCGCAGCACCGATCGGGCGGATCTCACCGCCCGTTGACGGGGAAGACGCTGGGGCTGTTGTTCGAAAAGGCCTCGACCCGTACGCGCGTCTCGTTCGAAGCGGCCATGAATCAGCTCGGGGGATCCGGTCTGACTCTGTCGGCGGCCGACCTCCAGCTCAAACGCGGCGAGACGGTGGCGGATACTGCCCGGGTCCTCTCCCGCTATCTGGACGCGCTGGTGATCCGGACTTTTGGACATGATCATCTGGAAGCATGGGCGGCCGCGGCGACCATTCCGGTCGTCAACGGGTTGACGGACCTTCACCACCCCTGCCAGGTTTTGGGCGATCTGATGACGATCCGCGAACGATTCGGGGCGCTCAAGGGCTTGAAGCTGGCCTACATCGGCGATGGGAACAACGTGGCTCATTCGCTCATCGAAGGCGCGGCCAAGACCGGGATCGAGATCCATCTGGCCTGCCCGAAAGGCTACGGTCCCAACCCGCGGATCGTGGAGGCCTCCCGCATCGTGGCCAAACAAACGGGCGCGCAGATCGAAACGATGGAAGAACCCCGAAAGGCCGCGCGGGATGCGGATATTCTCTACACCGACGTCTGGGTCAGCATGGGGCAGGAGAAAGAGGCGAAGTCGAGGCTGAAAAAGTTTAAGCCCTACCAGATCAATGACAAGCTGCTCTCGGTCGCAAGGCCTTCGGCCGTCGTGATGCACTGTCTTCCGGCCCACCGGGGAATGGAGATCACGGCCGAGGTTTTGGACGGGAAGCAGTCGATCGTGTGGGACCAGGCCGGAAACCGGCTGCATATCCAGAAGGCGATCCTGGAGTGGCTGCTGATTTCTTAAGCGCTTCTAAATCCGGAGCACGAGTTGCCAATGAGTAATGGCTACCATGGATGGAAATACTCAATACGGATTGAGGAGGAAGACGGGGAACTGATAGAATGTCATATCCGATTTTATAAGGTCATCGGCGACTGGTATGATGAAATCCGATATGACAGTCATGAACGAAAAGGCGGCCACAAAAGACTTCAACCGCATCTGCACATTAAGATTAAAAGCAGCTTGCAGGAAGCCGCAGATATCGAAAACCGGATCAAGAAAATTATAGATCTCCATATCCCAAAGCTTAAGGAGCTCGCCGAGCCATGAAACTGATTATCAAAGATTCTGAAAAAAAAGAAAAGATTATTGACTATTCAGAACTTTCTCTAAAAGAACTCGATCGCCGGATTTCTCAGTACGAACGGAAGCACGGCAGCCTTGAAATCTTCGCCAAGCAGTACGACTGTGACGAGGGCAATACTGACCTCTACACTCAACTTTTGGATTGGGAGAATTTGATTTCCGAGAAACGGAAGAGAAAGGGGAAGTAGGCAATTTATTGGCTATGATCTCTAAATCATTACCCGACAAGCAAGAGGTTCTTGACGCAATCAGACAAGCCGCACAAACGCTTGGCCATCCACCTTCGCGATCAGAGTTTAAAGCAAAGTCGGGCATGACCGAATACCAAGTCTTGAAACATTTCCCAAGCTGGCGAGAAGCAGTTCGGGTCGCAGGACTGGAGCCTGATGCAACAAATATAAAGCTCGATGACGATGATCTTCTGCAAGACTGGGGCGAACTCGTTAGAAAACTACGACAGATTCCTACTCGTGATCAGTATAGGCGAGAGGGAAAATATAGCCCTGGAGTCTTTGAAAGACATTTCGGTCCATGGTCAGCAGTACCAGGCAAGTTTCGGAATTTTGCTCAGGGCAAGGCTCAGTGGGAAGACGTTTTGGCACTACTACCGCCAGCAACTCTTCTCAAACGGACACCAGTGAGCAGCGCTCGGATGGAAAGCGGTAATTCATTAGAAGCCGCCTCTCATGTTACTACGTCCCAGCAGCGACACTCGAAACTAAATGATCGCCCGACCTATGGGAATCCCATCGATTTCCGTGGTCTTCGTCACGAGCCCGTGAACGAGGATGGTGTCGTCTTTCTATTTGGGATGGTTGCCAGAGAACTTGGCTACATGGTAGAAGCTGTTCAAGCTGGATTTCCAGACTGCGAAGCAAAGCGCCAGATCCAACCGGGCAAGTGGCAACGAGTGCGAATCGAATTCGAGTTTGAGAGCAGAAACTTTCGTGACCACGGTCATCCTGAAAATGGCTGCGACGTCATCGTTTGCTGGCGTCACAATTGGCAAGATTGTCCGGCACATCTTGAGGTTGTCGAACTTGCAAGCGTCATCAAGTCGCTCGCCAAGTCAGAGGATTAAGCTGGATGCGGTATTGATCCGCTTGCAGTAATAGTTGAGCTACTGATCATTAAAAGAGATGGCAATGAACACAGCCGAAGAAGAGGTCAAAAAGTTGCTTAACCAGCTTTCTGTTCCAGAAAAGAAACCGTTTGTTTTCCGACTCACAAGGGAAAAGCTTGAGGAATGCCGCGGCATGTCGCCTGCGGCGAAGCTTCGGTGGCTTGAAGAAGCCAATCAATTTATACGAAAACTAATGACCCCGGCCCAATTTGAACGTTGGGAGAAGATATCGGGCCGTAAGAACGGTTGAGTCTTATTCGATGGCCGAAAAAATCAAAAAAGTGGTTCTCGCCTACTCCGGTGGTCTGGACACCTCGGTCGCGATTCACTGGCTGAGGGCCACCTACCGCTGCGAGGTGATCGCCTTTTGCGCCGATCTGGGACAGGGAGAAGATCTCGAAGCGATCCGGAAGAAGGCCCTGGCGACCGGCGCGAGCAAGGTCTACACGGAAGACCTGCGGGAGGTCTTCGCCAAGGAATATCTTTTCCCGATGCTTCGGGCCAATGCCGTCTACGAAGGCGGGTATCTGCTCGGAACGTCCATCGCCCGGCCGTTGATTGCCAAGGCCCAGATGGAGGTGGCCCGACGCGAGAAGGCCGACGCCGTGGCACACGGGGCGACCGGAAAGGGCAACGACCAGGTGCGCTTTGAGTTGACCTATCTGTCGATCGACCCGCAGATTCGAATCATCGCCCCCTGGCGCGAATGGATGCTGGATTCACGGCAGTCGTTGATCGATTACGCACGGAGATACAAGATTCCGGTCGCGGCCACAAAAGCCAAACCGTACAGCATGGACCGGAACCTCTTTCATATCAGTTACGAGGGCGGGGTTCTGGAAGATCCGTGGGTCGAGCCGCCGGAAGAGATGTTTCTGCTCACGGTCTCGCCGCAAAAAGCCCCGGACCGTCCCGAAACGATCGAGATCGCGTATGACGGCGGCAATCCCATCGGCATCGACGGAAAAAAGCGCTCCCCGGCCGCGCTGATCGCCCGGCTGAATGAACGGGGCGGGCATCACGGCATCGGCCGGGTCGATCTGGTCGAAAACCGGTACGTCGGGATCAAATCCCGCGGCGTGTATGAAACGCCGGGCGGAACAATCTTACAGGCCGCCCACCGCGCGATCGAATCGATTACGATGGATCGCGAGGTGATGCATCTGCGGGATTCCCTGATTCCCCGATACGCCGAGCTGGTTTACAACGGCTACTGGTTCTCGCCGGAGCGGGAAATGCTTCAGCAGGCGATGGACGCCGCGCAGAAAAACGTGAGCGGGGTTTCCCGCCTGACCCTGTACAAGGGAAATTGCACGATCACCGGCCGAAAATCGGACCGGTCGCTTTACGATCCGGAACTGGCGACCTTCGAGACCGACACGGTCTACAACCAGCGCCTGGCCGAGGGCTTCATCCGCCTGAACGCGCTTCGACTGCAGCAACAGGTGAAGAAGGAGAAATGAAAAAATCACCCAATAAAAAAATGTGGTCCGGCCGATTTACACAAGAGACCCACCGGCGCGTCGAAACCTTCACGGCCTCCCTGCCGTTCGATCGGCGGCTGTACGCACAGGACATCGTCGGGAGCATCGCCTGGACCCGCGCCCTGTTTCAAGCCAAGGTTCTGACGAAAGAGGAGGCGGATCAAATCACGGAGGGTCTGAAAACCGTTAAGAAAACGATCGAGGACGGCCGGGCGTCTTTCTCGGAACAGGACGAAGACATCCATATGGCGGTGGAACGGCTGTTGACCGAGAAGATCGGCGAACTGGGAGGCAAACTCCATACCGGCCGCAGCCGGAACGACCAGGTGGCACTGGATCTGCGTCTCTACCTGCGGGACGAGATGAAGCATATCATCGAGGCGATCAAGGATCTGCAGGCCGTCTTCGTGGCCAAGGCCAAGAGCCATATCGACGTCATTCTTCCCGGCTACACCCATCTTCAGAAGGCACAGCCGATCCGATATGCCCATTATCTTCTCGCCTACTACGAAATGTTGGACCGCGACCGGCAGCGATTTCTGGACGGCTTTCAACGGGTCAACGTCATGCCGCTCGGGTCCGGGGCGCTGGCCGGAACGAACTACCCGATCGACCGGGAAGCGCTGGCCGAGGCATTGGGATTTCCGTCCGTCACACAAAACAGCCTGGACGCCGTGAGCGACCGGGACGGGGCGATCGAATTTCTGGCCGCCGCAAGCACGCTCATGATGCATCTATCCCGGTTCTGCGAGGAGCTGGTGTTGTGGTCCACGGATGAATTCGGCTTTCTGGAACTGCCGGACGCCTTCTGTACCGGAAGCAGTCTCATGCCGCAGAAAAAGAATCCGGATGTGCCCGAGCTGATCCGGGCCAAGACCGGCCGCGTCTACGGCCATTTGATGGCCCTGCTGACGGTAATGAAGGGTCTGCCGTTGGCCTATAACCGAGATCTTCAGGAGGACAAAGAGGCCGTGTTCGATTCGGTCGATACGGTGAAGGCCAGCCTGTCGATCCTGACCGAAATGATCCAGGGGATGACGGTTCGGCGAAAGGCCGCGGCGAGGGCGGCCGAAAACGGTTTCCTTCTCGCCACCGAGGTGGCCGACTATCTGGTCGAGAAGGGCCTGCCGTTTCGACAGGCCCATGAAGTGGTCGGCCGGATCGTCCGGTATTGCCTGGATCAACAGCGGGATCTCACCCAAGTCTCCTTAAAGGAACTCCAAAAATTTTCGAGCCTTTTTCAGAAAGATATCATCGGCTATCTTAATCTGGAGGCTTCTTTGGAGAGAAAGCAGCAGACGGGGGCGACCGCCAAAAACCGGGTCCTGGAACGAATCCGTCAGATCGAGGAGAAATAACATGCGGTTGGAATGGGTCCGAAGGATTACCGGTTACCCGATTATCCTACTTATTTTGATCTTGTTTTTTTCTGCGGGATGTGGTAGAAAAGGAGCTCTTATCGCTCCGGAAGACGTCCATTCAAAGGAGCGTCCGCAGCCGCAAGGCAACGAACCGTCAGCCCCCGGCCCGCAACAAGGGTCGAATTGAGGTGATTTACTATGTCGCTTATCCAATTGGAATCGGCCAAGAAGGCCAAGAATTTACTGCTCCTGATCGATCCTTACCCGGAGGACAATCCCTACCGGATCAATCCCAAGGAGATGCAGGCGGTCTGGTTTCCGAAACTCTCGCTGCCCGTCATCGCGTCTCGGACCCCCAAAACCTGGGACGTCCGGATCGTGGATGAGGGCCGCCAGATCGTTCGGAAGGATTTGATCGACGAGGTGATCCGGGAGCGGGGGACCGAAAACCTCTTGGTGGGCATCTCGACCCAGATGAGTTGCTATACCCCACGGGCCTACGAAATCGCGGACCAGTTCCGCGCGCGGGGCGTCAAGGTCTGTCTGGGCGGGACCCATGCCACGTACTTGCCGGACGAGGCGAAGCTTCACGCGGATGCGGTCGTGAAGTTCGAGGCCGACGAGATCTGGCACAACGTCATCGCGGATTTCGATCGCGGCGCCCTGCAACCGGTCTATGAAATGGGCGCTTATCCGACGATGGAGAACTACGTCCATCCCCGGATCGATCTCCTTCCGAACGGCTGCTACATGACGAACCAGTGTCTCCAAACCACGCGCGGATGCCATTTTGACTGCGAGTTCTGCAGCGTCTCCCCCTTCAACGGAAAGAGCTCCCGTCGGCGGCCGATCGACGATATCATCGCCGAAATCCAGCGGATCAAGGAATGGCGCCGAAACCAGCTCGTGGAACGGATGATCCAGGGACCCGTCTGGCACCGGATCGGAACCGGCCTGCGAATCCTGACCGGGCTCGAGGACGGAACGATCTTCGCCTTTGTGGACGACCTCCACAACTCGAACCGCGACTACTGCAAAAAGCTCTGGACCGCGTTAAAAGAGATGAATATCAAATGGGGGGCCCAATGCACCCTGTTCCTGGGAAATGATCCGGACATGGTGAAGCTGGCGGCTGAAAGCGGATGCGTCTCGATGTTCGTCGGGATGGAATCCGTCAACGAAGACGTCTTGACCGAGATGAACAAGGGATTCAACCAGGACAAACGGTATGAGGATCAGATCCAGTGCTTCCATGATCACGGCATCATGGTGAATCCCGGAATCATTTTCGGATCGGATGCGGACGACGAATCGGTCTTCGAAAACACGGTCGAGTTCCTGATCAAATGCCGGGTGGAGCTGGCCTATATCAATATCTCGACCCCGCTGCCGGGCACGGCGCTTTTCGAACGGCTGAAGGCCGAGGGCCGCATCTTTGACTGGGACTGGTCCAAATACGACGGCAAGCATGTCGTCTATCACCCGAAACGGATGACGCCCGAGGTCTTACAGGAGGGCTTTTTCTGGGCCAACCGCCAGTTCTTTTCGATCCCTTCGATTATCACGCGCATGTCCTCTACCAGCCAAAGGGTCGCCGCGCGCTGGTTCATGAATTGGCGATTTCGACAGCTCATCCGACGGACCTGTCCCGCAGGCCATTTGTCTCCCCTGGCCAAGACCTTAAAGAAACTCCATGTGGAGCTTCCCTCGATCGACACGGGGAACCTTATTCCCAATGCCCTGAGCGCCGTGAAGACCTCGGTCAAAGAGGCCACGACCCAGATCGATCGGTATCTCAAGATGAAGGTCAAAAAACACGAGGGCTTGACCACCCTCCTCATCGAGCTGGAAGGCACACTGGATCGCTTCAACGTCGCCGAGGTCAAGAAACGGATTTTGATTGCCGCCAACAAGGCGAAAATGGATATCGTGATTAATTTTGAACACCTCAGGTACGCCGCGCCGGAGGCGATCTCGGCGCTGCTGGATTGGCGGCCGCTCAAACATCTGGCCCCGGCGGTGCGAGTCAAGGTGATGAATTTGAAAAACTCTTTCAAGGAGACGGTGGATCATCTTTCATTGAGGGGACGGGAGATTTCGAAGGAGGATTTGTCGAAACCCAATTATGCATGAGTTCCAGTATCGCCAAAACGAGCTTTATTGCGAGGATGTCCCCGTCAAGACCATCGCCAAGGAAGTCGGCACGCCGTTCTACCTTTACAGCGCCAAGACCCTCCTGAATCACTACCGGGCCTACGATTCCGCCTTCGCCTCGATCCCGCACATCATCACCTTCGCCATGAAGGCCAATTCCAACCTGGCGATCCTGAGGCTGTTCGCCCGGGAGGGCGGAGGCGCGGACATCGTCTCGGCCGGGGAACTGTACCGGGCCCTGCAGGCCGGGGTGGATCCCCAGAAGATCAATTTCGCCGGCGTCGGAAAAACGGCCGAGGAAATCCGGTACGCCCTCGAGTCGAACATCCTGATGTTCAACGTCGAGTCCTCCCAGGAGCTCCGGAAGATCGACGAGGTGGCGGGACGGATGAAAAAGAAGGCCCGGGTGGCGTTGCGGGTCAATCCCAACGTGGATCCGAAAACGCACCCGTACATCTCGACCGGGCTGAAGAAGCACAAATTCGGGATCAGCATCGACAAGGCGCTGGAAGAATACAAGCTGGCCGCCTCCCTCAAGCATATCGAGGTGGTCGGAATCCATCAACATATCGGGTCCCAACTGACCGAGACCGCCCCGTATGTCGACGCGCTTCGACGGCTGCTCGGCCTGGTTGAGGAACTCAAAAAACTTGGAATCGACGTTCAGTACGTCAATATCGGCGGAGGACTGGGCATCACCTATGACGACGAGACCCCGCCCCTTCCCAAGGAACTGGCGACGGCGATCGGGCCGCTCGTGAAGGACCTCAAATGCATCCTGATCATGGAACCGGGCCGGGCGCTCGTCGGAAATGCCGGAATCCTCGTCACCAAGGTCCTCTACACCAAGGAAGGGGACGCCAAGAAATTCGTGATCGTGGACGCCGCCATGAACGATCTCATCCGCCCGAGCTTCTACGGGGCGTTTCATCTGATCCAGCCGGTGATCCGCCGCGAACGGAAACCGATCACGGCCGATGTCGTGGGACCGATCTGCGAGTCGGCCGATTTCCTGGCCAAGGACCGCGAGATGGAAGAGTGCCTGCCGGAGGAGTACCTGGCCGTCATGAGCGCCGGCGCGTACGGATTTGCGATGGCCTCGAACTACAACGCGCGTCCGCGAGTGCCGGAGATCCTGGTGAACGGCGACCGCTATTTTACCGTGCGGGACCGGGAAACGCACGCCGATCTGATCAAGGGCGAACATATCCCGGATTTCTTAAAATAGAACCCCCATGAAAAAGATCCCTTTTGTTAAAATGAGCGGCAGCGGAAACGACTTCATCCTGATCGACAACCGCCGCGACGCGTTGAGCGAGTTCAAGGGCCGGCGGCTCAACCGGTTCGCCGCGACGGTCTGCACCCACCGCCTCTCGGTCGGCGGCGACGGCCTGATTCTGATCGAACGCCCCGCGCATCCCCGAGAAGCCCAGTTCCGCTGGCGGTTGTTCAACGCCGATGGAACCGAGGCCGAGCTGAGCGGAAACGGCGGGCGGTGCGCCGCGCGGTTCGCCTATCTCCGCAAGATCGCGCCGGCCAGGATGGTTTTCGAGACGCTGGCCGGACCGATCCGGGCCGAAATCCGGGGAACGAACGTCAAGATCCAGATGCCGACCCCCCAATCTCTCCTGCTGGATATCAAGATCCCGGTCCAGGACAAGACCTACGTCGGACATTTTCTCAACACCGGCGTCCCTCATACCGTCTTATTCGTGGAGGATCCCGCCGCGGCGGCGGTGGTCGAACTGGGAAGGGCGATCCGACATCATGAACTGTTTCAGCCGGCCGGCACCAACGTCAACTTTGCGACGATTCAAACACCCCTCCGGGCACGGATGCGGACGTACGAACGGGGTGTCGAGGATGAAACGCTGGCCTGCGGCACCGGCGCCGTGGCGACGGCCCTGATCGCCGGCGCTCTGGGCCAAGGCAGTTCTCCGATGACCCTCCGCCAGCAGAGCGGGAGGGTCCTCCGTGTTTACTACCGGTGGGACGGGAGGACCTTCTCCGAAGTTTTCCTGGAAGGGGATGCCCGCGTGGTCTATACCGGCGAGATGGGAAACGAGACCCTTTTCTCGTAGGGGCGACGCATGCGTCGCCCCTACATGCCGGTCTGATCCATTCTTTCCATAACGAACAGGTTGTTTCATGATCCGATTCTGGGCTATTATCATCCTCGCGGTGGTCGCCCTTCTCCTGTCGGGCAACCTGGTCTCCCTTTATACCGACTGGCTTTGGTTTATCGAGATCGGCCAGCTTCCGGTCTTGATGACCACCCTTATGGCCGAGGTCAAGCTGGGTCTGGCCCTCGGCATCCTGTTTTTCATCGTTTTGTATCTCAACCTCGTCGTCGCCCACCGGCACCGGAATGCCGGCCGGTGGGATCGCACGCAACAATGGCTCGACCTGCCCATTCGCACTCAACTTGATCCTCACATCGCCAAGGGGATCCCGGTCTTGTCGATTGTCGCGGCCTTCTTCGGAGGACTGAACGGGGCCTCTCAATGGGAAAAGTTTCTGCTCGCGAAAAACGCCTCCGATTTCGGGCTTTCCGATCCGGTCTTTGGAAACGATTTCGGGTTCTACGTCTTCAAACTGCCTTTCTTGAGCTTCGCTCAGGGTTGGTTGATGGGCATCCTGATTTTCGTCACGCTCTTCACAGCGCTCCTCTACGTTTATCACGGCGGCCTCGGGGTCGGTCCGAGGGGTTTTTTCATCGACGCGGGACCGAAGCGGCATTTGACGGGATTGATCGGCGTGATCCTGGCGCTCAAGGCGGCCGGGTACCGTTTATCGGCCTACGAGCTTCTCTTCACGACCCGCGGGGTGGTCACGGGCGCGATCTACTCCGATGTTCATGCCCGCATTCCGGCGCTCAACCTCCTGACCGGACTGGCCCTGATCGCGGCGCTGGCCGTGATCGTCGGGGGGTACGCCCGGGGCTGGCGCCTTCCGGTCGCGGCGATCGCCGTACTTTTCGCGGTCCAGATTTTAGGCGTCTCGGTTTATCCCGAACTGCTGCACCGGTTCCGGGTTCTGCCGAATGAGATCGTCTTCGAGCGGCCGTACATCCAGGAAAACATCAAGTCCACCCGGTACGCTTTCGGGCTGAACAACATCGAAGAGCAGGAATTTCCGGCCGAAGAAAATCTCACCATTCACGACCTGTCCCGGAACGACCTCACGCTCAAGAACGTCCGGCTGTGGGATCACCGGCCGCTTCTCTCGACCTACCGCCAGCTCCAGCAGATCCGGACCTATTACGACTTCGTCGGCGTGGACAACGACCGGTATCCGATCGACGGGGAATACCGGCAGGTGATGCTCTCCCCGCGCGAGCTTTCGTCCCGGAACCTCCCCGGCGGCGCCAACTGGATCAACGAGCATCTCACCTACACGCACGGCTACGGCGTGGCGATGGGCCCGGTGAACCGGATCTCCAAGGAAGGCCTGCCCGAGTTCATGATCAAGGACATCCCTCCGGTCTCGACCGTCCCGTTGAAGGTCACCCGACCCGAGATCTATTACGGCGAGCTGACGAACAGCTACGCGTTCGTGAAGACCAAGTCGCTGGAATTCGACTATCCGTTGGGGGATAAAAACGAGTACACGGTCTACAACGGAAAGGGCGGCGTCCCGGTCGTCTCCCTCGGGAGAAAGCTCCTGCTCTCGGTCGAGTTCGGGTCGATGAAAATATTGCTCTCGAACGACATCACGTCCGAGAGCCGGGTCCTGTATTATCGAAACATCCTCGACCGGGTCCGTCGGCTGGCGCCTTTCCTGAGCTACGACGAGGATCCCTACATGGTCATCACGCAGGACGGCCGCCTGGTCTGGATCGTGGATGGATACACCACGACCGACCGGATTCCCTACGCCTATAAATTGCGCGGCCTCGGCAATTATCTCCGGAACTCGGTCAAGGGGGTGATCGACGCCTATGACGGCACCGTCTCACTCTATATCAACGACCCCGACGACCCACTGATCCGGACTTACGCCCATATTTTCCCCGGCCTCTTCAAGCCTCTGGAGGAGATGCCGGCCGACCTCCGGACCCATCTTCGCTATCCCGAGGATCTCTTCAGCGTCCAGGCCCATCTCTACGCCACGTATCACATGCAGGACCCGCAGATCTTCTACAATCGCGAAGATCTCTGGAACATCCCGTCTAAAGGCGACCGGAACATGGAGCCTTACTATACGATCATGAAGCTTCCGAAGGAAACGAAGGAAGAGTTTATTTTGATGATTCCTTACACCCCGGCGAATCGGGACAACATGGCGGCCTGGCTGGCCGCCCGGGCTGACGCGCCCCATTACGGCAAGTTGATCGTCTACCTTTTCCCCAAGCAAAAATTGATTTACGGTCCCCGTCAGATCGAGGCCCGCATCGACCAGGACGGCTACATCTCCCAGCAGATCTCGCTATGGAACCAGCGGGGCTCCCAGGTCATCCGCGGCAGCCTGCTGGTGATCCCGATCGAGAACTCGCTGCTCTACATCGAGCCGCTCTATCTCTCGGCCGAGGCCGGCTCGCTTCCGGAGCTGCGCCGGGTGATCGTCGCGTACGGCAATCAACTTTCGATGCAGGAGAATCTCGAGGGCGCGCTGGCCGCGATCTTCGGCAGCCGTCCGGTGATCGCCGCCCCGTCGGGAGAGACGACGGGGCCGCCGTCCGCCGGCACCGCGAAGGACAAGATCCGCTCCGCGCTCAGCCATTTCGAGCGGGCGCAGGAGCTGCTGCGGCAGGGCGATTGGGCCGGATTCGGAAAAGAACTCAAGGAGACCGGGTCGATCCTGAAAGATCTGGCGCG
>JACQBZ010000070.1 GCA_016194285.1 Nitrospirota bacterium
CGACATTCTATGGATCATACAGCTCCCGTGTGTTTCGAGGAGAGGAGCGGGTCTACGAAAGGTCATCGCATGACAAGGGGCGAATGGCTCTCTCTCCTCACGCTCTATCCATGTTGCTGGCAGCATAACATATAAGGGGCAACTCTCTGTGATTGCCCATTTTCGGTGCCCTGATTCGGGCAGGCACGGGGACCTGCCCCTACGGGTGAAAATGCACGGTTATTTATAATTCCAAAATCCGTAAGGACCAACGGCCGGTGTGCACGGGAAGTGAGAGGGGAGCGGGTGATCATAACAGCAACCTCCGGAAACCAGGTCGAGGGTCGGGGACTCGTTGAGTGGCTTTCTCCGAGGCCGCGGCTCAGACCGGCGGTACTTCAAGGCAGAATATACCGGAACCACAGCCAAACGTCAACATTGCTCATCCCTCCCGTGAACTCCGCGTTTGACAAGATCGAAAAGTTCTTTTACGATGCGCGACATGGCCGACTATCTTTTGGGACTGGATCAGGGCAGCACCAACTCGAAGGCCGTTCTTGTAAACCGGAGGGGCGGGATCGTCCGGCAGGCCTCGGTCCCGCTGAAAACGAATCGGCCGCGTCCGGGATGGGTCGAGCATGATCCCCGGTCCATACTGAATTCCCAGCTTCACGCGGCGAAACAACTGATCCATTCCATCGGCCGGAAGGATGCCATCGCGGCCCTGGGCATTGCCAATCAGCGTTCCACGATCATCCTCTGGGATAAAAATACAGGCCGCCCGCTAACGCCCGTGATCAGTTGGCAGGATTTGAGGGCGGCCGAGTTGACACAACAATGGTCGGATCATCGCGAACTGATCCGGTCGAAGACCGGACTGATGCTCACGCCGTATTACGCCGCTCCAAAGCTGCGGTGGATTCTGGATCACGCCAAAGGGATCCGGACCAGGGCGGAGCAGGGAAAGATTCTCAGCGGTACGGTCAATACCTTTCTGATCTGGCATCTCACGAAAGGGGAGGTCCACGCGACGGATCACACCAACGCGGCGCGGATGCTTCTGATGAATTTGCATAGCCTGTCGTGGGATGAAGAGCTTTTATCCCTTTTTGACATCCCCCGCGCGATCCTTCCCTGTATCCTTCCGACATCGGCCGACTACGGGACGGCCCGTCTCGCCGGCATTCAGATCCCGATCCGTGCCTCCATCGGGGATCAGCAGGCCGGGCTTTTGGGACTGGGCGCGGTCCATCCGGGAGAGGCCGTTGTCAATTACGGCACCGGCGGGTTTTTGTTGGTCAACACGGGTTCGCAGTCGGTTCTCCTTCCGGGGCTGCTGTCCAGTCTGGCCTGGACGACTTTGGAAGAGACGGCTTTTATCGTGGAGGGAACGGTCAATTCCGTGGGGACGCTGTTCGATTGGTTTATAAAACTGGGTTGGCTCCGATCGCCCGATGAGATCGATCGGGTGTTAAAATCTTCCAATGAACGGGTCTATCTCGTCCCGGCCCTTGCGGGATTGGGCGCACCTCATTGGCTGAGCGATGCCCGGACGGGGATTCTCGGTCTTGGCCCGACGACCACGAAGGCGGATCTGGTCCGCGCCGCCGTCGAGGGTGTCGCTTTTTTAATCAAAGACATCGCGGAAGCGGTCCAGAAAACCCGGTCGATCCGGATCAAAACATTGACGGCCACCGGCGGCGGTTCGCGCATCGCCTCATTGGTTCAAGCGCAGTCCGATCTGCTCGGCATCTCGATCCGCCGCTCCGACGTGACCGAGGCCACGGCCCTTGGGGCGGCGCTTCTCGCCGGTGTGACCTGTGGCTGGTGGAAATCGCCATCGGTCTTTCCGAAGATTCGTGCCGGCCGAATTTTTCGGCCCCGATTGTCGGAGGCCGAACGGGAAAAAATCTATGGGAAGTGGAAAAAAGCGATCGAGGCGGTGGGGGTGTTCAGCGGGGGGGCACTGTAGGGGCGACGCATGCGTCGCCCCTACTTTTTCGTATCGGGTTTGTTCTCTTTCTTCGGCTCTTCCTTCTTGATCAACTCCGACTTCCTGGGAATCTCGTCCAGAAAATCCTTGTTTACCATCGCGATGCCGAGCGGGGTGTTGCCCTGCGCGTACAGCATCCCTTTGAGTTCGTGGCCCAGCCGGAGTTCGGCCAACGCCTTTTGGTTTTGATCCAGCAGGCGGAGTTCATAGACGGGCGGCTTGAGGCCGACGGCGGCCGGTTTTTTCACCGGGGCCTCGGTGGCCTGAAACGCCTTGAGCTTTTCGATCTGTTCCAGGAGACGTTTAACGAGGTCCTGTTTGATCGGCCGCTTCTCGTTCTGGATCGCCCAGCCCGTCTCTTTCGAAACCAGCGTATATTGATCGGTCGGGGTGTGGATCTCGATCCCTTTCACCGATTCCGGTTGGACATTGACCAAGCGCTTATCCTCGTAATGGAAGAGCTCCGGTTTGAGCTCATCCATATTGGCCTTCGCCACGCGATAAATCGGCTTGTCCGGCTCGGTGATCACATAGACGCTGTCTTTCTCCGGCGCCGCGTAGAATCGCGCGGACTGTGATTTTTGAGCACCGTTTTCTGTTTCACGCGTCGTGACGGTGACGAGGGGTTTTTTCAAGCTCTTTAATGCCTTTTCATGGGCCGGTCCGGGATCGACGAAAAAGGTGGCCCGGAGGTTCTGCAGCATCAGGGTCAGCGTGTTTAAAGCATCCTCATCCGCGGGCCCTTCGATCGGTTTTTTCAAAATCCAATTTTTGTCCTGTTTGGCCAGCAGAAAGCTTCGTTTGGGAAATTCGAGTCCCACCTGGTCCACCTTGTCGTGATCGATCGTGAGGATGATCTTCGTTCGGAAATCGAACGCCGTTCTCGTCAGCGATCCTTTGATCCATTGCTGCGCCAGAACGACCCGCGGGTCGCCGTCCTTCTGAATGTAAACGGTGCTGGGCATCGGTCCGTCATCGCCGATCAGGAGTCGTTCCGCGCGGTCGGGGAGGGTGAGCGTGATGTCCACGTTGGGGTGGGCGAGACCGAACTCAGCCATGTTCGAGACCTGCTCTTCGACCACCCGGGTGAATCGAATATCCGCCACCGTCGTGATCAGGCTCTGGACTTCCCGCTGGTCGGCCTCGGTCTCGAGGGGCTTCGTCAGCCGCCATTTCCCGTCCGGAGATTTCTTCAGCTCGATCGGACCGGACGGATCGCGCAGCTCGATGGTGTCCACATCGCCGCTCTCGAATTTAAAGAGCCGGTCGGCGTTCTGCTCGGCCTCGCCGGCTTTTTTCTGGCGCGGGATTTCGACGACGACCAAATAGACCCCGAGCAGCAGCAGCACGGCGGCTAAAACGAGCGTTGGTGTGTATCGGGTAAGTTTCATGGTTATAAGAGGCGCCGACGTTTCCAGATGGCGATCCCGGTGAGAAACACGGCCGCGGGCAAGAACAGGAGCGAAACGTACATCAGGACCGTTCCTTGGGACCTCGAAAGAAACAGCGGGGTGAAATGAGTTTCCTTGGCCCGGATGGAGATCAGGCCCTTCTCCTGAGCCAGCCAGGTGACGGTGTTTAAAAACAGGTCGCCGTTTCCGGAGAAATTAAAGGAGCCGTTCGCGGCAAAGTCGGAGTCTCCGTACACGACCAGCGTCGGCCGCGCTTCATTGGCCGCGGCGTAGGGCGATTCGGTTTTCCCCGGGGTGTCATGGGGGTGGGGTTCCGGCGAGCCGGACAGCGTTTTCCGGGTAACCACGGCGGCCAGCGTCAACGGTCCGCGAACGTCTTCCGCCGGATCGAAATTCAGCCGACCTTCGGCGAGACGGGTCTTGGACCAACTGTTGTCGCTGGTCAGCGCGAGCGGTTTGTAATCGAACTCCGACGCACGGCTTGGATCGAAATTGACCGCCTCGGCGATCGGGAAAAAGGTCGCGAGGTTAAAATTTTTCGTGATTTCATGGGCGGGGTAGTTCGTCACGACGGGTACCGTGAAATCCCCGCCCAGCAACCGGGAAACGGGGTCGATGATCAGCCCCTTTCCCATTTTGATTCCCCACTGTGATAGGAAGTCATCCAGGTTGGCTTGAACGTCGGGGTCGAGAAGAAGCAGGACCTTTCCGTTGGCGGCCAGATAGCTCGACAGGGCGATCTTCTCCTGCGGGAGAAAACCTTTCTGCGGGCCGGGAATGACCAGCACGGCCGTTTTGTCGGGAACCTTTCCTTCCTCCAGGAGGAAGAGCGCGCCGACCTCGAACCCCTGTTTCTCCAGGCTGTCCTTCACGCGGGCGTAGCCTGTTTTTTCCTGATCCGAAAGGCGGTGCTCTCCGTGATTCTCCAGGAACAGGATTTTGCGACGTTCATCCTGAACGATGCGGATGATCGCGTTGGTCAATTCCTGCTCGTCGATCGTTTTGATCTGGTTTTCCTGTTTGCCGCTCTCGAGAACCAGGGTATCGTACTGGGTGACCCCGTATTGTTTGGCCAGGGATGGTTTTTTGTCGGGATCAACGAGCGTGAACGTGATTCGCGGGTTGTGATAGCTGTACCCGCTCAGCAGGTCCTTGATTTGCGAGCGGGTCCGACCTTGATCCGAGACGAAGGCCGTGATCTTCACGTCCCGCTTCAAGTCCTTTAAGACCTGCAGCGTCTGCGGGGCCAGGGAGAAGGACGACGTTTCCGAAAAATCGAAACGAAGATGATGTCGGGATAAAATGAAGTTCAAGACGCCCAGGATGGAAATGAAGATCAGAACCATGAGGACGCTGTTGAGTCCGAGTTTTGTGGAGCGCCGCGTCGAAAAGGATTTCAGGGCTTCGAAATGAACGATGAAGAAAAAGACCAGCAGGCCGAGCGCCGTCAGCTCCGCCAGCGAGATGTAGGGTTTCCATTCGGGATGGATTTGATAGACGATGACGCCGGCGATCGCCGTCAGAAAACCCAACCAGCCTGCGCCTTTGCTCAACGGATTCAGCATGACCGTATTTTTTTTCTGCGGCTCTCCATTTTTACTTCCAGCGCTGTGATTCCAGGACCCGATGGGTGATGAAAATTCCCACGATGATCAGTGTGGCCAGATAGACCAGGTCCTCGGTGTCGATCATCCCCCGGATGAAATTCTCGGTATGCTCGCCGATGGAAAGGTACGTCAAAAACGATCCCAATGACGTGTCCGCGACGCCCTGAGAGATCCAGCCGATCAGCCATAATATGAGGACCGCGCCGAAGGAGATGAAGCTGGCGATAATCTGATTTTCGGTCAGCGACGAGGCCAGCAGGCCGACTGCGATGAACACGCCGCCCAGAAGCCAGATCCCGAGATAGCCGGTCAGGATCGGCATCCACTGGATGGATCCGTAATACCACATCAAAAGCGGCATATAAGCGGTCAGGCCCAGCATCAGGGTGAAGACCGCCATCGCGGCCAGGTATTTCCCCATCACGATGGCCAGCAGCGGCACCGGGGAGGTCATCAGCAATTCGATCGTCTTGATCTTCTTCTCCTCGGCCAGCAGGCGCATCGTGATCAGCGGCAGGGTGAGCATCAGGATCACCGCCATGTTGTGGAAGGTGGGACGGAAGATTAAATCGTTCAGATTGATCTGCGGGAGGGCGCCCTGCACGCGCAGGATCTGCATGCTCTGGCTGCTGGCGAAAAGGACGATGCTGTAAAATAAGTAACCCGAAATCAAGATGAAGATCGCCGTCACCACGTAGGCCATCGGTGAATTAAAAAGGACGCGGAGCTCTTTTCCCATGATGGCGAGCGTGCTCTTCATCCCGGCTCTCCATTCAGCGCATCTTCTTTTGGTTCTTCTTGTTTCGATTCTTCTTGGGTCAGCTGGAGGAACACGTCTTCGAGCGATAGTTTGACCGCGGTCAATTCAAGCAACCCCCAGCCGCGGCGGACCGCCTGGGCGGCCAGTTCGGTCCGGATGTCGCGACCCAGCTCGCATTCCACCATAAACACCTGCCCGTCGGTCGAGGGTTCCTGAAAGATCGATACGACGCCCGGCACGGTTTTTAACGCCTCGGCGGTCTCGGGCGAAGGCGTCCGGAGCGTCAAACGAATCTTTTCCGACTGGCGGAGCTGGGCCGACAGCGTATCGGGCGTGTCGACGGCCACGATCCGGCCCTTGTGAATGATCACCACGCGTTGGCAGACGGCGGTGGCTTCGGGAAGAATGTGCGTGCTGAGGATGACCGTGTGCTGTCCGGCCAGTTCTTTAATGACCTGACGCATCTCGATAATTTGCTTCGGATCGAGGCCCGTGGTCGGCTCGTCCAGGATCAAGACCTCGGGGTTGTGGATCAAGGCTTGAGCGAGACCGACGCGTTGACGGTATCCCCGTGAAAGGTTGCCGATCAGACGATGACGCACATCGGTCAGCGCGCAGCGCTCCAGGACCCGCGTCAGCGCCTCCGTTCGATCCTTCCGTTCGATGCCTTTGATCCTGGAAATGAAGCGAAGGTACTCCGTTACGGTCAACTCGGTGTAAAGGGGCGGGGACTCGGGGAGATAGCCGATGTGTTTCTTGACGTCTTGCGGTTGTTCGAAAATATCGTAGCCGGCGACGGAGGCCGTGCCGCTCGTGGCCGGCAGGAAACAGGTGAGGATGCGCATGGTGGTGGTTTTTCCCGCGCCGTTGGGGCCGAGGAAACCCAGGATCTCGCCTTTCTGAACGTTGAACGTGACGTCCTCGATCGCGGTGAGATCCCCGTATCGTTTCGTGAGGTTTTGAACGTTAATCATCGAAGGCCCAGTTTTTTCATCGGCACAAAATCTCTTCCCACGGTCAATGAACCCATCCTGTCGGTAAAATCACGGCGAGTCTTCGATGGCGGAGGTCGGAGGGGCCAACCGTAATGAAATGAACTGGAAGGAAATCATGGCTCCCATAGCTGAAAAAATAATATATCGTTACAAGCGGGGGTTTGTCAAGTTTTCGCGATCGGAGGATTCGGTTTCAGGCGGGTGTTTTTCTTTACCGAATTGTGAAATTCAAGGTTTTCAGGACAGTCCCGTCCTCTGAGGTGACATCCACTTTCCATGCTCCGGCGGCGGAGGGCAAGATCGTTTTCGTGCTATAGGTACGCCAGCTTGCTGATTTGACCGAAAGGGTCACTTCCATCACCATCCGATCCCCTTGGAACCAGAGATGCTTGATGACGGTCGGAGGCCGACCGCTTTTGATTCGGGTGAAGCAATAGAGTTTTCCCACGCTCGAATCAAACGAAACGTCGGGGTTGATCGGTGTCAGATTCTCGACACGGGGAGCAATCACCGCTTCTTCGACGGTGATGGGGGACGCGGTTTTTTCTTGGGAATAGGTGAGGCGGTTTCCCAGCGTCACCGTCAGGATCCCCAGCGCCAACAAACCGTGGACAATCACTTTTTCCTTTCTGAAACGAGTCGAAACCATCACAGATCCCTTTCATACACGTCAGGGAGGTTGCAAAGGGCGCTCATTTTTCTTTAAGCTCTCCAAACCCGCCAAGATCCGGTGTTCCAGTTGGGTCCCCAGTTCCGGGAGCGTTCGAAGAAGATGGGATCGGGCCAGTTGCTCAAGATCCTGGAGGTTTTCGATATGAAAACGTTTATAGAGTAACAGGGCCAGTTTGGGATCGAGCCCGGGTAAATGGAACGGAATGCTTTCGGACACCGGGCTGTTGATATCGGATTCGCGGATGGCTCCAGTTTTTAGCCCTTCAAGAATTTTCCGTTCCAGGTCCCTGCCGATCCCGGGAATTTTTTTTAACTGTCCGCGATCGGCAAGGTCGACCACCGAATCGTTCAAGCGTTCAAGATTCGTTGCGGCGATCCGATAAGCCCGGATCCGGTAGGGATTGGCCCCCTCCAGCTGCAAACGATCCGCGATGGTCCGGAAAGCGTCCGCGATTTGTTGATTCGTCATTGAATCATTATACCACTCTTTTGTAGGGGCTCGCGTCGCCCCCTCCACCGGCAAAGCCGGATGGAGCCTCCCCCTCCCGCTCGCCTTGCTCGCTGGGTAATACTGAATTCGGATGGCGAGTGAAATCCCCGGTGGGAAAGGCGGGGTTCTTCAATCAGTCCCAATATTATTAACGCAACGATATTGCGGCGTTTTATTGTTTGGAGGGGTATGGAGACGTTGGGAATCTCTAACGCTACGTGCCCATCTCCCAGGAGGCGAGATATTTCTCCTGTTCTTTGGTGAGCCGATCAATTTGGATCCCCATTCCTTTGAGCTTCAGCCGGGCAATTTCTTGGTCAATCGCGGCCGGAACCGGATAAACCTTGCGTTCCAGTTTCTTGGAATGCTTCACCATATATTCGGCCGCGAGGGCCTGATTGGCGAAGCTCATGTCCATGACGCTGGCCGGATGACCCTCCGCGGCCGCCAGGTTGATGAGACGGCCTTCCCCGAGCAGATTGATCCGTCGTCCGTTGGACAGCGTGAACTCTTCCACAAATTCACGAATCGGGCGCTTTCGCTTGCTCATTTTTTCGAGTGCGGGAATGTCGATCTCGACATTGAAATGGCCCGAATTACAGATGACCGCCCCGTCTTTCATGACGGCAAAATGCTCTCGGCGGATGACCTTGATATCGCCCGTTACGGTGACAAAGAAGTCGCCGATTTGGGCGGCTTCGGCCATGGGCATGACACGAAAACCGTCCATGACGGCCTCGATCGCCTTGAGCGGATCGATTTCCGTGACGACGACGTCGGCGCCCATCCCTTTGGCCCGCATCGCGATACCGCGTCCGCACCAGCCGTAGCCGCTGACCACAAAGACCGTTCCGGCCACCAGACGGTTGGTGGCGCGCAGAATTCCATCCAGGGTGCTCTGACCGGTGCCGTAACGGTTGTCGAAGAGATGCTTCGTGTTGGCATCGTTGACCGAGACGATCGGAAATTTCAATACGCCCCGGGCGGCCATGCTTCTCAAGCGAATCACGCCGGTCGTGGTCTCTTCGGTGCCCCCGATGATTTCTCGGAGGAGGTCTCTCCGCTTGGAATGGAGGGTCGAGACCAGGTCGGCGCCGTCGTCCATCGTGATCATGGGCCGGTGATTCAGGGCCGCCTGGATATGGCGGTAGTAGGTGTTGTTGTCCTCGCCTTTGATCGCGAATACCGGGATATGAAAATACTCGACCAACGCGGCCGCGACGTCATCCTGCGTGCTGAGCGGGTTGGAAGCGCAGAGCACCACATCGGCCCCCCCGGCCTTCAGGGTGGTCATCAGGTTGGCCGTCTCGGTGGTGACGTGAAGACAGGCCGAGAGGCGAGTCCCTCTTAACGGCAACTCTTTTTTGAAGCGTCGATTGACCAGATCCAGGACGGGCATTTCCTGCTGCGCCCATTCCATCCGGAGCAGGCCCTTTTGCGCGAGACGAATATCTTTAATATCGTAATCCATTTATATTCCGGCTTCCTTTCGAAGGGTTTCGGCCAAATCGGTCTTCTCCCAGGTGAACCCCGGCTCGGTTCGGCCGAAGTGACCGTAGGCCGCGGTCTTTTTGTAGATGGGTTGTCGGAGTTTTAAGTGATCGATCATTCCCTTGGGCGTCATGGGGAAATGTTTTTGCACGAGCTTCAAGATCTTTTGGCTCGGAACCTTGCCGGTATTTTTGGTGTTGACCAGGATGGACACGGGCTCCGGGACGCCGATGGCATAGGCCATCTGGATCTCGCAACGGTCGGCGAGTCCGGCTGCGACGATATTTTTGGCGATGTACCGGGCCATGTAGGACGCCGAGCGATCGACCTTGGAAGGGTCTTTCCCGGAGAAGGCTCCGCCGCCGTGGCTCCCGACGCCTCCGTAGGTGTCCACGATGATTTTCCGCCCCGTCACGCCGGTATCCCCCTGCGGACCTCCGACGACGAAACGGCCGGTGGGGTTGATGTGATAAATAATTTTTTCCTCATCCATTAATTCGGGGGGGATGACGGGCTTGATCACTTTTTCGATGATGTCTTCCCGGATTTCCTTTAACGTCACCTCCGGGCTGTGCTGCGCCGAGATGACGACCGTCGTGACCCGGACCGGTTTGCCGTTCCGATAGTCCACGGTGACCTGGGATTTACCGTCGGGGCGAAGGTACGGCAGGATGTCCTGTTTCCGGACCTCCGAAAGCCGGCGGGTCAGCTTGTGGGCCAGGATAATGGGCGTGGGCATGAATTCCGGCGTCTCGTTGCTGGCGTATCCAAACATGATGCCTTGATCTCCCGCGCCGCCGGTGTCTACGCCTTGGGCGATGTCCGGAGACTGGGAATGGATCGAGGTGATCACGGAACAGGTCTCGTAATCGAAGCCGTACTTGGCCCGCGTGTAGCCGATCTCTTTGATCGTTTCGCGCACGATGTCCGGAATCTCGACGTAGCAGGTGGTGCTGATTTCTCCCGCGACAAAGGCCAATCCGGTGGTCACCAACGTTTCGCAGGCCACGCGGCAATACGGGTCTTGGGCGATAATGGAATCCAGGATCGCGTCTGAAATCTGGTCCGAAATTTTATCGGGATGTCCTTCGGTGACGGATTCCGATGTAAATAGAAAGTCCTCTCCTGTCATTATATTTCTCCTTTGATATTTCTCATTGGGCCACGTTGGTTGTTGATCATGGTTAAGCGTGCGAGATCGGGGATCACGTGATCGGGTTAATTTTTGAACTCGAACCACTTAGTTTTATATCACAGGGATAAACTTTGTCAAGGAAAAAGTGAAGCGTTCGCGCGGGCGAAGCCCGACGCTCACTTGACATGCCAGAGGGCGGCACGGTACAGTCGGGTCGTTGGAAATGTCACCGGGAGCGAGGCTTGAGATGTCTGTGCCGGCGAATGTGATCAAGCAGGTGCGTGCATTGCGCGATGCCATCGAGCTTCACAATTATCGTTACTACGTGCTCGATGCTCCCATTATTCCGGATGCCGAATACGACAGGCTGTTTCGGGAACTGCAGGAACTGGAGAGGAAATATCCCGAGCTTGCGGTTCCCGAGTCACCCACGCAACGGGTGGGCGGGGTTCCGCTGACCGAGTTCTCGCCGGTAACCCACCGCACGCCGATGTTGTCCCTGAACAATGCGTTCGAGGGCGAGGAAGTCGTCGCCTTCGACCGCCGAATCCGCGAGCAGTTGGGCGTCGAGGTGGTGGAATATGCCGTGGAACCGAAATTCGACGGCGCGGCGGTCAGTCTGTCCTATCAAAACGGCCTGCTGGCGCAGGGGGCGACCCGCGGGGACGGTTATACGGGTGAGGACGTCACGACCAATCTGCGGACTATCAAGGTCGTTCCGCTGCGGTTGCCGGCCGATCCGCCTCCGGTCCGGCTGGAAGTCCGGGGCGAGGTCCTGATGCTCAAGCGCGATTTCGAACGACTGAATCAGGAGCAAGCCCGGAAGGACGAAAAAATATTCGCCAACCCGCGCAACGCCGCCGCCGGCAGCCTGCGGCAGCTTGATCCGCGCATCACGGCCTCCCGACATCTCACTTTTTTTGCGTACGGTCTGGAGGGCGTTGAAGGACGGACGTTGCCCCGGACGCACAGCGCGTTGATGGATTTCCTCGTCACGCAAAAATTTCCGGTTTGCCCCGAGCGGAAGGTCGTGCGCGGGGTTCAAGGGCTTTTGGATTACTACCGGTCCATCGGTTCCAAACGTGAAACGCTGCCGTATGACATCGACGGGGTGGTCTACAAGGTCAACGATTTGGACCAGCAGGAGCGGATGGGGTTTGTGGCGCGCGCGCCGCGCTTCGCCCTGGCGCATAAATTCCCGGCGGAGGAGGCCACAACGGAAGTGTTGGACATCGATGTCCAGGTGGGGCGAACCGGAGCCGTCACGCCGGTGGCGCGGCTCAGGCCGGTCTTCGTGGGCGGTGTGACGGTGACCAATGCGACGCTGCACAACGAGGACGAGGTTCGCCGAAAAGACGTCCGGATCGGCGATACGGTAATCGTCCGGCGCGCCGGGGACGTCATCCCGGAAGTGGTGAGCGTGGTGCCGGATCGGCGGCGGACCGACGCGCGGGAATTCGTTATGCCGCGGGTCTGTCCCGTCTGCGGATCGAAGGTCGTCCGGCTGCCGGGCGAGGCGATCTCTCGATGCAGCGGGGGCCTGTACTGTCCCGCGCAACGAAAGCAGGCCATTTTGCATTTCGCGAGCCGCCGGGCCATGGACATTCAGGGACTGGGTGAAAAACGGGTGGATCAGCTGGTGGACAACCACCTGGTTGAAACGCCGGCGGATCTTTACCGGTTGGATGTGCCGACGGTCGCCCGGCTGGAACGAATGGCCGAGCTGTCCGCCGACAACTTGGTGAAGGCGATTGAGGCCGGCAAACGCACGACGCTGGCACGGTTCATCTACGCGCTCGGCATCCCGGACGTGGGGGATGCAACGGCGAAAGAGTTGGCCCGCTTTTTCGGGGATCTGGATCCGCTGATAGACGCGGACGAGCAAACGCTCCGTTACGTGGAGGATATCGGACCCGAAGTGGCCCAGTCCATCGTCCAGTTTTTTTCAGAGCCGCACAACCGGAAGGTGATCGCGCAGTTGAGAGCCGCGGGCGTGCGCTGGGAACGGGGGGAGGGGGGGCCGAAAAAAACGACGCTGGCGCAGTTCATCGCCCGTTTGGAGATTCCCGGCATCGGACCGTCGACGGCCGAGCGGCTGGCCGTGGGCTCCGGCGGTATCGAGCGATTGATGCAGGTCGACGCACAAACGCTGCAGGAAGAATTCGATCTTCCGCCAAATGCGGCCCGGTCGGTCGTCGAATATTTCCGGAGCTCCAAAAATCGAAAAGTGATCAAACAACTTCTGAATCTCGGTCTGACTTTTACTGAGAACGCCGGAACCGCTGGAAAACCTTCGCCGGTGCGCGGCAAAACGTTCGTGCTGACCGGTACGCTTCAAAGCTTGACGCGGGAAGAGGCCAAGGAGAAAATCGAAGCCCTGGGCGGCAAGGTGACCGGCAGTGTATCGAAAAAAACGGATTACGTCGTCGCCGGTGCGGAGGCGGGCAGTAAACTCGCCAAGGCTCAGGAGCTGGGCGTTCCGGTCTTGGATGAAGAAGGTCTCATGAAACTTTTGTCGGGGAGCGTCCGAGGCGGTCGTCAAAAATGATTCGCGCGGGATTTTATCAGTTCAAGCCCGTCTTCGGGGAGATCCGACGAAACGTGGAGTCGGTCCTGCGATGTCTGGATCGGATCGATCGCGGCGAGGCGGATCTGATCGTGCTGCCGGAGCTGTTCAACAGCGGCTATCAGTTTATTTCCCGACGGGAAGTGGCGGAGCTGTCGGAAGCGGTTCCGGGTGGATTCACAACCCAACGGCTGTGCGAGATTGCGAAGGACAAGAAACTCTGGCTGGTGGCCGGAATCCCGGAACGGGCGGGGAGGGCATTTTACAACTCGGCCGTGCTGGTCGGACCGAAAGGCTACGTGACGACCTATCGAAAGATTCACCTGTTCTATGAAGAAAAACTCTGGTTCAAGCCGGGGATGAACCGCTTCCGCTCGTACGACATCGGAAAGGCACGGATCGGAATCATGGTCTGCTTCGACTGGTTCTTTCCGGAAGCGGCGCGATCCCTTGCATTAGCCGGTGCCGAGATCATTTGTCATCCGGCCAATCTCGTCTTGCCGTACTGTCCGGAGGCCATGGTCACCCGAAGTCTTGAAAACCGCGTCTTCGCGATCACGGCGAACCGGATCGGCTCCGAGCGCCGCGGCGGCAAGAAGCGGCTGACCTATATCGGCCGGAGTGAGATCGTCGATCCCAAGGGCCGCATCCTTTTCCGGGCTCCG
>JACQBZ010000008.1 GCA_016194285.1 Nitrospirota bacterium
AATGGTGACGTCTATAACGAAGCACGTCATATTCAACAACTCAAAAACCACAAGGTGATTTGGGCGATGACACTGTCATAATCAAAACCAGAACCTCTCAGGCCTATTTCGCCAGGGGAGCTTGACATAGAATGTCTACGAATCCCCCCCGGGGCCCCTATATATAATGATGCAGATCGAATATATTGGTCCTTTCGGCTTCCAGGATAAAGGTTGGGACGGGTTTTGGAATGGAAAGCTCAAGGTCACGGCGGGCACGCCTCCGGAAACCGGGCGGCGGAAATATCGGTCTACAGACCTCGTCAACCAGAATCCTGGAGGCCCCGGCGCCGCCGGCCGAATTAGAATTGGAGTATACCGATTTCGGAAAAAAGGGTCAAGATGGGAACGGAAAGCGCGCCTGGAGGGAGTTGAACCCCCGACCTACAGATTCGAAGTCTGCCGCTCTGTCCAGCTGAGCTACAGGCGCGAAACCTTATGTAAAAATTCTGGGGTGAGTGAGGGGAATTGAACCCCCAACCCCTGGTGCCACAGACCAGTGCTCTGACCGTTGAGCTACACTCACCGTATCATTTGTGGATGCCGATAACCAAAAAAACGAACCCAGGCGGATCGATCCGCGGAAAAGCATTGTAACACAAACCCGCACCGATGGAAAGGGGTTATTGACAGGTTTTGGTTAAAGTCTTAAAATAATATTTATGGATGAACGAATTTTCACTTTAGGGGAAGCCAACAGCCTTGTTCCGGATCTGGAGGTCCTTCTGCGCGAGGTCCAAAAGATGCGGGGTTTCATTATGCAGATTCGCGGTGAAATCCAGAAAGCCCGCGAGCATCTCTCGGCCAACGGCGGCTCTCCCCAGGGTCCCGCCTATCTAAAGGCGCTGGAGTTTATCATGAAGCGCGTGGAGCGGATCCAGCAGATGGGCGTTCTGATCAAGGATCTGGAAAAAGGGTTGTGCGATTTTCCCTTCATGCTGGACGGCCGGATGGTTTATCTTTGCTGGAAGCTCGGAGAGAACGAAATCGGCTGGTGGCATGAAACCGACACCGGCTTTGGCAATCGCAAACCCCTCGACGAAGATTCGTAATTCTCCTCCAAAATCCTATCCGATTTCTGAAAAAGTCGTTTAATGTGCAGGCTGCTCAAAAAGCTCCAGATGCGAGGCCGCAGGGACCGAGGAGACCGCAGCGTACTTAGGATGGTACGTGAGGATCTCCGAGGGACCGAGAACGAAGCAGATGGACTTTTTCAGCAGCCTGCTACACATCCATGTGGCGGATGATCTTCCCCTCCACCAAGTAAACCACCAGCTCGGCGATGTTGGTGGCGTGATCAGCGATCCGTTCCAGATATTTGGAGATGAAACTGATCCGGATCGCCCGTGTTGTGGTCTGCGGGTCTTCGATCATAAAGGACAGGAGCTCCCGGAAGATCTGATGGTTCAGATCGTCGATCACGTCGTCTGCTTTGCAGACGCTTCGCGCGAGTTCCGAATTCCGATTCACGAAGGCGTCCAGAGACTCCTTCACCATGCGCAGAGCCTCTTGGGCCATCCGTGGAATATCAATGTAGGGTTTGAGTTGCGGTTCCTCGTTCAACTCGATGGACCGCTCTGAAATGTTCTCGGCCAGATCGCTCATCCGTTCCAGTTCGGTTGAGATCTTCATGGCGGTCGTGAGAAACCGCAGATCTCCCGCCATGGGTTGGTGGAGTGCGATGAGCCGGAGACAGTCCTCATCAATCTGGACGTCCATGGCATTCACCCGATGGTCGTTCTCGATCACACGCTGGGCGAGTTCAGGGTCCCGTTCCACCAGGGCCTTGATCGCGTTGGCAATCTGTTCTTCGACCATGGCCCCCATCCGGAGGATTTTCTCCTTGAGGGTCGCAAGTTCTTCATCAAAGTGCCGTTGCATTATCCGAATCTCCCTGTAATGTAATCTTCCGTCTTACGATCCTTTGGATTCGTGAAGATCTCGCGTGTCTCGCCGAACTCGATCAACTCGCCCAGCAGAAAAAATCCCGTGGAGTCCGAGACCCGCGCGGCCTGCTGCATGTTGTGCGTCACGATCACGATCGTATACGATTTCTTGAGATCAAGCAACAGCTCCTCGATCCGCGCCGTGGCGATCGGGTCCAGCGCCGAGCACGGCTCATCGAGCAAAAGCACCTCCGGCTCGACCGCGAGGGCCCGGGCGATGCAGAGCCGCTGCTGCTGGCCGCCGGAGAGACTGGCCCCGGACTTGTGCAGCACGTCTTTTACTTCGTCCCAAAGGGCGGCCTGTTTCAAGGCCCGCTCCACCCGTTCGTCGAGGATCCCCCGACGGCGCACTCCATTGAGCCGGAGACCGGCCGCCACATTATCGTAGACCGACATCGTCGGAAAGGGATTGGGTTTCTGAAACACCATGCCCACCCGCCGCCGGATCGTCACCGGATCAACCGTCGGACCGTAGATATCCGCGTCATCCAGCAGGATGGCGCCCGCGACTCTCGCGCCCGGCACGACCTCATGCAACCGGTTCAGGCATCGGATAAAGGTGGACTTGCCGCATCCGGAGGGGCCGATAATCGCGGTCACCTGATGCAAATCGATCATCAGCGTGATGTCCTTGAGGACATGGCGCTCTCCGAACCAGGCGTTCAGCTTCTCGATCACGTATACCGGTTTGCTCATTAACAACTCTATTTATCAGTGGGGGCCCGTGCGCCTACACAAAAAGAAAAGGTGCTCCGATGCCCCCACACCCCGCGCTCGGACATGTCTGCTGCGAACCGCAGCATGCAGGCAGGCAAAGCCTGATCCTCGCTTGTCCTCTACCCCCTTAGCTGGCGGTGCAGGATCAACCGCGACAGAAGGTTTGCCCCCAGGACCAGCATCAGCAACACCATCCCGGCCGCCCAGGCCTGACGGTGCCAGTCCTCATAGGGCGCGATGGCGTATGTGTAGATCATGACCGGCAAGGACGCGGTCGGCTCCAGCCATCCCCGGCTCCAGAACCGGTTGCTGAAGGCCGTAAACAACAACGGCGCCGTCTCCCCCGCCACCCTCGCCAAGTCTAACATAATCCCGGTCACGATGCCACGGAAAGCGGTCGGGATGACGACGAAACTGACCACCTTCCATTCCGCAAGCCCCAGCGCCAGCGCCGCCTCACGAAGCGAGGCCGGCACCAGCTTTAAAAACTCCTCCGAGCTCCGCACCGCGATCGGGATCATCATGATTCCCAACGCCACACCCCCGGCCAAGGACGAGAAATGCCCCATGGGCAGCACCACGATGGTATAAGCGAAAATCCCCATCACGATGGACGGGATGCCGTTTAAAATATCGGCCGCGTACCGGATTGAAAACCCGATCGCGTTTTTCCGTCCATATTCGGACAGATAGACGCCGCCGAAAAACCCGATCGGGACGCCGATCAGGCTCGCAAGAGCCAGTAATTTTATCGTTCCCACGATCGCATTGGCCATCCCCCCGCCCGTCTCCCCGACCGGCTTGGGTAGTTTCGTGAAGAAATCCCAGTTCAGGGCCGCGATCCCGTGATAGGTGATGTAGCCGAGAATAAAAAACAGCACCCCCAAAACCAACGCGGTGCAGACACCCGTCAGGGAAAGCATCACGATGTTCGTCAGCCGGCGTCGGAGCAAAAGAGCGGACGTCATTCTCTCACCTCGACTTTTGTGAATACGCTGTGGATCAACAGTCGGGCCAGTGCATTGACCAGAATGGTAACGGCGAAGAGGACCAGGCCGATCTCGATCAAGGCCTGGACATACAGGTCCGAGGTGGCCTCGGTGAATTCATTCGCGATGACCGCGGCCATCGTATATCCCGGCTCAAACAGCGACAGCCGAATTTCCGGTCGGTTTCCGATCACCATCGTCACGGCCATCGTCTCCCCCAGCGCGCGGGCCAGGGCAAGAAAGATCGAGCCCATGATCCCGGAGCGGGCATAGGGCAACACCGCGATCCGAACCATCTCCCATTGTGTCGCCCCCAAGGACAGGATCGCCTCCCGCTGGGAGAGGGGCACCGCCATCAGGATCTCTCGCGAGACGGAGACAATGAACGGGACCACCATCATCGCGAGCACGATACCGGCCGTGAGCATCCCCACGCCATAGGGAGCACCCTGAAAAAGAGGAAGAAAACCCAGCGTACCGGAAAGCGCCGGCTCCAGGACGTTCCGGATCCACGGGACGAACACGAAGATGCCGACCAGGCCATAGATCACGCTGGGGATCGCGGCCAGAAGCTCGACGAGGAAGGCGACCGGGTCCGATACCCAGCGGGGCGCCAATTCGGAAAGAAAAATCGCCACGCCCAGCCCGACCGGCACGGCGATCAGGAGCGCAAGGGCCGAGCTGACCAGTGTGCCGTATAGAAACGGCAGCGCGCCGAACTGCTCCGCGACGGGATCCCAGGTCGTCCCCCAGAGAAAAGACCAACCGAACTTTTCGATCGGCAACCGGGAGTTCCGGACCAATTCATAGGCGACGATGGCGGTGATCGCAAAGACGGATAAGGCCACCGTCAGAACCGATGCCCTGAAAAACCGGTCGGCCGGACTGATGCCCGGCCGACGGAATATCGCCAAACTGAAAATATTAGTATTTGATCTGGCCAATCGCCTTCTCCTCCATGGCGACAATTTCTTTGGGCAGCGGCGCATACAGCAGCGCCGGCGCTAACCCCTGACCGTCCTTCAGCATCCACCGGAGAAATCCCGTGATCGCCTTGCCCTTTTTGGGATCATCGATCTTTTCCGGAATCAGAAGCCAGGTGAAGCTTGCAATGGGATAGACCTTCTCGCCGGAGGCATTTGTGATCGAGACCCGGAAGTCGGCCGGCATCGCTTTAATCGTCCCGGCCGCGGCCGCCGTGACCGTCTCAAGACCGGCCTTGACGAATTGACCGGCCGAATTCCGCACCCGCCCGCTCGGCATCTTGTTCTGCTCGGCATAGATCAGTTCAACATATCCGATGGCGTACGGCGTCTGCTTCACCAACCCGGCCACGCCTTCATTTCCTTTCCCTCCGAGCCCAACCGGCCAGTTGACCGATGTCCCGACCCCGACCTTTTTTTTCCATTCCGGGCTGATCTTGGACAGGTAATCGACCCAGACATAGGTCGTCCCGGAGCCGTCCGAACGGTGGACGACGATGATCAGCTTGTCTGGAAGATTCGCGCCCGGATTGGCCTTCGCGATTTCCGGGTCGTTCCATTTGGTGATCGCCCCCAGAAAGATTCCGGCCAGGGCCTGGGGGGTGAAATTGAGGTCGGCCGTGACCTCCGGAAGATTATAGGTTGGAACGACCGCGCCGAGGACGGTTGGAAAATGGAGCAGCTTGACCTTCGCCTTGCTCAACTGTTCATCGTTCATCGGACCATCCGTCGCCCCGAAATCGACCGTCAACTCGGAGGCCTGGCGGATTCCGCCACCGGAACCGATGGACTGGTAATTGATGTGAATATCCGGATGGATCTTGGCGTACTCGTCAAACCACTTTGAATAGACCGGGTACGGGAACGTCGCGCCCGCCCCGTTGATCAGCATCGGATCGGCCCAGGCAGAACCGACCAGACTGAGTATGAACATTCCTGTTGCAATAACGGTCTTCATCTTTTTTTTCCTTATCTTTACAAGATTTTGCATTCCCGATCGAGGACCAGCACCCCCTCCACCATACTGGAGAGGACGGCTTGGAGGAGGTAATCGTCCGCACCCACCTCCAACCCGACCACCCGGTCGGTCTCTTCGCCCTTCGCGGTCAGCATGATGATCGGAAGCGAGGCCGTCTTGGAATCGGCACGCACCCGCCGGTAGATCTCCAAGCCGTCCATCTCCGGCAACATAATATCCAGAATCAGAAGATCCGGGAGTTCGGACTTGATTTGCTGGAGACCCTTGGCCCCGTCCCGGACCGCCGTGACGCGATAGCCTTCTTTTTCAAGGTAGTGGGTGACCAGGCCGGTGATGTCCGGCTCATCCTCGATCATGATAATTTTCTTCGGCATGATCACTCCGTTCCATCGGTTTGGGTCATGGTAAAGGTTTCCCCGAACCAAAGTCAACCGGAGGTCGGATCGGTCAGCCAGAGCTAATTTGGAATAACGGAGAGAGAAGGGATTAAAGCGTCAGGACCTGCTGGAAGAGGCGGACCTACCGGATGAGCCACAAGATCAGCAGGGCTACCGCAATGCGATACCATCCAAATCCGTCGAGCGTGTAACGCCCGAGGAGGCGGATGAACCCTTTCACGGTGAACCAGGCCGTGATAAAGGAGACGACGAATCCGATGCTGAACGTCGTCAGATCGGACGCTTCCAGAAAGGAACGGCTCTTGTAGAGGTCGTACGCGGTGGCGGCAAACATCACCGGGACGGCGGCCAGAAAGGAATATTCGGCCGCGGTCTTGCGCTCCACGCCGATCACCATTCCGCCGAGGATGGTCGCCCCCGAACGGGAAACACCCGGCCACAGGGCCAAACATTGAAAAAAACCGATCGAGAGCGCCTCACGCCAACCCAGTGAATCGACCCCGCGTTTCTTCACCTTGGGAAGGAATCGTTCGATCAGGAGGATCGCCACGCCCCCAACCCCCAAACCCAGCGCGACCGTTTTCGAGTTGAAGAGATGGCTCTTGATGAAGCCGTGGGCCGCCGCACCGAACACCAAGGCCGGGAGGGTCGTCAGGAACAAAAGAGCCAGTCCGTTGGTTCCCGCGAACCCTTTCTCTTTGTTGAAGGGATGCAGACCGTAAAACCTTTCCTTATACAGGAAGACCACGGCCAGGATCGCGCCGAGCTGTATGACAATCTCAAACGTGGACGCCTTCTCTCCTTCATAGCCCAGCAGGTGGCCGGCCAGAATCAGATGCCCCGTCGAGGAAACCGGAATGAATTCGGTCAATCCCTCGACCACGCCCAAAATAAAACTGTTCAGCCATTCCGTCATACGCACCTATGACCTATGTCGCATTCCACAGCCTTTCCCATCCCCACGCGCAGGCTTTACGGCTCGGAAGACATCGCTTCGGAAGCCGATAAGGCCGGCCTATCCTGTTATTCGGCCCCCGGTCCGGACAGCTCGCGCCTGAACCCCTCAATGATCAGAAGGATTGATCCCACCAGAGCCAGGATGAGAAAGACATGTTTGGCCGCAAACGATTTCCCGACGGATTCAACGAGACCGACAACGGCCGTGACGGCGACGGCTCCGCTCAGGATCACCTCGAAGAAATTTCGCTTGCCCTCGAACAGGCGCAGGATGCCGCCGTCAATGGCCAGAATAATCGCGCTCAGGACCAGAATGATCCAGTGATCGCCATCCCGCATCAGAAGTCCGGATGCGAACATCATCGCGATACCGATAACCCACATGGGCGAAGCGCCCCACATCTGCCTTCTGATCATTGTTTCCTCCTTGTCGGTTGCCTCATTGCGGTTCCCGGTCAATTCTTCCTATACCCGGGTGCCTCCTGAATTCCTTTCACCAAGATGAAACCGTGTTGGGATCAATGCCGGCCGTCAGACCCGCGCCGAAGGGACGATTTGGCGGGATTATAATGTTTTAGTTCAAACGGGTCAAGCGAATCGGATGAGCCGCAAGGTCAGCGGCGCCGCCACGATGCGATCCATGACCCATGCCGACCGAGGGATCAGAGCATCCGGTAGATGCCGAGCGGCCTTGAAGGACGACCCCTCCACCCCCGCGCGCGAGGCCGGAGGGGAGCTGCCGAAAATCTCCTGGAATGAGCCGTTCGCTCGGATCGCGATAGCAAAGGAAGCAGACGAATCGGCAGTGCAAGAATTTCCACCAACGCGGCCTTTCCAAACACATTTCCAATTTCTTCTGTCGGAGCTTGCTCTAAGGCGAAAAGAAAGACTTCATGGAGCGCGTAAAACGAAGTGACCGTCCTAAGGGAATGTGCTCTTAGGTGTTCGATGACCCGGCGGATGGCATCGGATCTTTCAGGCTCGGCGGTTTGGGCCAAGGTATAGGCCAGAAGGACGGACGTGTCCAGGTAGTACAATTAGCGGGCTCCGGGTTTGGCTCCGGTCTTTCGCTTTCTGTGGGAATACGCCACGGACCGCTCTGCGGCGATGATCCGTTCATAACTCTTTTGCCTGGCCCGATGAAGCGCCTGCTGAAAGGACTTGTATTTGAGATACTTTCCAAATTCTTTTAATTCCATCTTCTAACTCCTAACAACGTTTATCCTACTTGAAGATAAACCCTTTGTCAACGCATCCCCCATCCCGCGCGCGAGGGCGGAGGGGAGCTCGCATCGTCAAGAAAAGCAGCCGGAACCTTTCTATTTTTCTGATTGGGGCATTTTTCCACATACCCCCAAAATACCCAGAAAAGGCACTTTACTTATCGGGGAATCAGACATAAAATCAGAATATTTCAGCTCCCCTGCCGACGGCCGGGCGGGGCGAGGTGCGAGTCCGCGTGCTCGCCTCGGGTCTGGAGTACACCGACGTGGTGATCCGGCGCCACCTCTACCCGCAAACGATGCGCCGCCGGCCGCCGTTCGTGCTGGGCTATGATGTCGTCGGGGAAATCGATCAACTCGGCGATGGCGTGAGCGGCTTTCAGCTTGGCGACCGGGTGGCCGATCTGACGGTCCTCGGGTCGAACGCCGCCTATCGCACGCTCCGGGCCGACCATCTGACCCGCGTGCCGGCGGGCGTCGACGCGGCGGAGGCGGCCGCGCTGATCTTGAGCTGGACGACCGCCTACCAGCTCCTACACCGCGCGGCCCGGGTGCAGCGAGGTCAGCGCGTGCTCGTGCATGGAGCCGCCGGCGCCGTCGGCCAGGCGCTGCTCGTGCTCGGCAGGCTGGCCGACCTCGAGCTGTGGGGCACCGCGCGCGGCGCGCACGCGGCGCTGATCCGCGAGCTCGGCGCCACGCCCATCGACTACCAACGCGAAGACTTCACGCGCGTCCTGCCGGGCGGGTTCGACGTCGTCTTCGACGGCATCGGCGAGGACGACTATCGCCGCTCGTTCGCGGCGCTCAAGCGCGGCGGCCTGCTCTGCGTCTACGGCTACACGGCGGGCGTGCAGGCGCAGCGTCGCCTGCTCACCCTCTTGATGTGGATTGCGCGCGTGTATCTATGGAGGCGATTGCTGAGTGGGTTGCCTGGCGCCAAGCGCCTCCGCGTCTACTCGATCAATGTGATGCGGGCGCTGCATCCCGCATGGTTCCGGGAGGACCTGGAGCGGCTCTTTGGCCTGTTGGCAACTCGCGCCATCCGGCCGCGCGTCGCCGAGCGGATTTCCTTCGATGAGGTCGTCGAGGCACACCGCCGTCTCGAGGCGGGCGGTCTTGAGGGCAAGCTCGTCTTGTGCCCGGAACTCCCGTCGCCAAGCGACTGGGTGCCGCCTCAGCGCGAGCCGGGCGCCCCTGCCGTCCAGGCCCCGCCCGCGACCTGAGGCCAGCATCAGCCCGGTATTGCCTAGAGATTGTCCCATAAAAATAAATCTGTCCCCATTAGTTTGAAGGTATTTTTTATCGTGTTATGCTTTATGGTATGAGGAGGTTATCAAAAATGAGGAAGGGAGACTTTATGAGCCTCAGAATAATTGAACCGATTTCGCTCACCAGTTCTTTCAAGATACCCGGTGTGAAGGAGGCTTGGAGTGCGTATCTGCCGCAGACAAGAAAGTATATCATCGAAATTAACCGTTCACTGTGCTCAAGATTGCTCATCCCGGCCACCCGGTGGGAAGTTGCGCATCGCCAGTATGGCTGTGTAGGTATAGCCTATGACTACGCAGTCGGATTGGTCTGGGCAGGAAATCCACCCTCTTCGCTATTTTCACAGTTCAGAAATCATTTCAGTCAAGATAGGCCGCCAGGCATGCTTCTTGATCCAATTGAGGAGCTTGTTAAGACGGAATTAAGTACCATTCGTGCAGGTAAATTACAGGAGCGGCAACGTGACTTCTTCCGAGGCCTTGGCCTTCTAGTGCCCCTCCAACTAATATTTCCTAAATTGATGGAGGGGGCAGTTTGGTTTTGCATGTTTTTTGTTTCTCCAGTTCAGGTATCGGTAAATCCGCCGACGTCGTGTGCGGTGATCCGGGTCGTCGGAGTTGTTCAG
>JACQBZ010000009.1 GCA_016194285.1 Nitrospirota bacterium
TAGCTCATCGGCAGTTCGTCAAGCAGCTCATAGGTATTCCGATACTCCGCCTCGCCTTCTTCCGGAAATCCGACCATGACGTCCGTTCCGATTCCTGCATCGGGAAATTGCTCGGCCAATGACAGGATGAGTCGCCGGTAATAACTTCTGGAATAATGCCGGTTCATCTTCTTTAGAATGCCGTTGTCCCCGCTTTGAAGCGGAATATGGAAATGCCGGCAGATGCGGGGCGAGGATTTTACGACTTCGACCAATTCGGGAGTGGCCGTCTTGGGCTCCAGAGAGCTCAGACGAATTCTCGCAATCCGTGTTCGGTCCAGGAGAAGGCGAAGCAGCCCGGACAAGCTTTGTTTCGGCAAAAAATCCCGGCCATAGGTGCCCAGATTGACACCGGTCAAAACAAGCTCTTGGCATCCCTGTTCCACAAGGGCCGCCGTTTGCTCGATCACTTTCTCCGGCAAAAGGCTGCGGCCCGGGCCGCGGGCTCGCGGGATGAGGCAAAAGGAACACCGATAATCACAACCGTCTTGAATTTTTAAGAAGAACCTTGTATGGCCCGTGAACTGGCGGAGGACGGGCTGAATCAAAGGCCCGGGTGAAAAGAGCCCGCCAACACCTACGACGGGACCTTCGGACCGTTCGCAGCCTCCAAGATAGGCCGCCAGGTCCTGTTTTTCACGGTTTCCCAGGATTAGATCCACTCCCTGGATCTTTGAAAGCTCCTCCGGATGCGTCTGTGCATAACATCCCGTCATGATAATTCTGGAAGCCGGATTTCTACGCTTGACTTGCCGAACGAGCCGGCGGGATTCTTGATCGGCGTGGGCCGTCACGGAGCAGGTGTTGATGACATAGACATCCGCGGGCTGCTCGAACGGCACGATGTCGTGATCGGCTTCCCGCGTGAGGTCCTCCATGACCGCGGTATCGAACTGGTTGACCTTGCACCCCAAGGTGTGAAAGGCGATCTTCATGGTCGTGCGAAAACGTCCTGAATAAGAACGGCGAGGATCACGGCCGCGAATGAGCCGGAAGCGTCCGCCGCCAGATCGTAAATGTCGGAGGTGCGGTAGGGGATGTGGATCTGATACAGTTCGTCCATAATCCCGAAGACCGTGCAGATCAGGACGGTCGCGATCGCGATCCGGCCCCGAGAGGATAGAGACGTCGTTCCTTTGAACGCGCGATACCAAAGCCAAGCGTAGATTCCGTACTCGAAGAAATGGAACACCTTATCGTAATTTCGAAACGGCACACGCCGGATCCGGATCGGGATGGACGAGATGGTCAGCATCAGCACCGCATAGGCAATGACCGGCAGCCAATACCGAACGAACTCCCGGCTCGGGGGCCAGAACCGTTTGGCGTTGTTCATTGCGACCTCGAAGGGATCCGAATTCCTTCCAGACAGGTCGAACCGGCCGACGCGATCCGAATATTCAGGAGTTGACCGATTTCATCATCGGCGCTTTCAAAGTGAACCAATTTGTTGGAGCGAGTCCGGCCCGTGAATTTGGCGCGATCCCGTTTGCTTCGACCCTCGACAAGAACTTCCTGGACGGTGCCGATCAAGACCTGGTTCTTTTGCCGGGCCAGGCTCTTTTCCAGCGTTGAAAGTCGTTCGAACCGGGCCTCTTTGACCTCTTCGGGAACCTGATCCTCGAATCGATCGGCCGGCGTGTTCGGACGTCGCGAATAGTTAAAATAATAGACATTATCGTACTCGAACTCCGCCACGGCATCGAGGGTCTTTTGGAAGTCGTCCTCCGTTTCGCCGGGAAAACCGATAATGATGTCGGTCGAGAAGGCCAACCCGGGGATCCATTGGCCCAGGCGGGTCGTCATCTGCCGATATTCGCTCAACGTATAACCGCGACCCATCCGCGCCAGAACGGCGTCCGATCCGGACTGAAGCGGCAGATGCAGATACTCGCAAACTTTCGGAAGCTCGGCCATCATCTCGATCAGTTTCAAAGTCATGTCGCATGGATGGGGCGACATGAATCGAATCCTCTCGATCCCATCCACCGCGTCGAGCATCCGCAACAGGTCGGCGAAATCCAGTCCTTCATCCAAATTCTTACCATACGAGTTGACGGTCTGTCCCAGAAGGGTAATCTCTTTATATCCGGCCTCGGCCAGGTGCGTCACTTCTTGTACGATCTCGGCGCTCGGGCGGCTTCGCTCCCTTCCGCGAGTCGTCGGGACGACGCAGAAGGCGCAATGGCGATCACAGCCCTCCATGATCGAGACCCAGCCCCGAACACGGTCCTTTCGATCCGCCGGCGTCGTCTTGGGCGGGCCGGGCGGTTCCTCGACCATCACGACCGGCTGCGCTTTCAGCGTAATGGTCCGGATCATCTGCGGAACATTTTCGATGTTGGATGAACCGAAAACGAGGTCGAGGCCTTTATACCGTTTGAGAACCTTTTCGCCGTCCTTCTGGGCCACGCATCCGGCCATGCCGAGAATCAAATCGGGCTTGTCGCGTTTGAGCATCGCAAATCGACCGAGGTCGCTGTAGCCCTTCTGCTCGGATTTTTCCCGGATGTTGCAGGTGTTTACGATGATCATATCGGCCTCTTCCGGTTTCTCGGTCAGCCGATAGCCTTCGTTCCGGAGCAGACCGCTGATCCGCTCCGAATCGTGAACATTCATCTGGCACCCGAAGGTCTTGATGTAGAGACGCTTGGCGGACATGGCAGGAGATACTTTATCTCAGCCGAACGCGGCTGTCAATGGAAGGAGTGATCGGGACAGCCGCGCCGCTTTTAGACGGGAGATGGGCCCCGGCCGGAAAAAATATTTTCGGTTTAACTTGCTCATTTTACAGTTTCATGCTATATGTTTAATTACAAGGGGGTGATGCGATCGTGGCGAAGAAAAAGAAAGCGGCCAAGAAGAAAAAGCGGTAAGCCCCAGCATTTTGTAAAACAAACGGGGATCGGACGTTTCGTACGTCCTATCCCCTTTTTTTATGCCGACTGGAATCGCTCATCGGACCCCCATAGATCATCCCCGAGCCGCCCCGGCCCGAGGCGCGTGGGTTTTAAAACAAATCCTTAGTCCAAGCGGCGCCTGCCGCGACTTAATCAGACCCTTCCTCCGTATTTCCAACCTCATTTGATTCTACAACAGCTCCCACGGATACTGGAAGAAGATGCTCGGCGCGAAACCGTCTTTACCCGTAGCAAGGTCGACCCGGTAGACGACCCCCGAGGCCGTCACGAGTCGCATCCCACCTCCGTAGGAAGACCGCGTAATGTTTCCAAGATCGCCGGGGCGGTCCGCGACCGTCCCGATCTCATAGAACAGGGCGACCTGTACCGCCGTCCGGATGTCTTTCATGATATAGATATCGAAGGGTTGGTACTCGTCCGTCAGGTTCCAACGAAGTTCCGTCCCCAGAAACTCGGCATGGGCGCCCCGGAAGCGTTCTTCGGAATACGATCTCAGACGGCTCAAGCCTCCGAGCGAGGTGGCCGTTCCATACCGGTTCTCCGCAACGGTGTTATCGACGAACTGCAGACACCGGGTCTGCTCCTTCGGGTCCGTAATCGAACCGCAGTCGAGTCCCTGTTCCCGCTCGATCACGGCGGGGTCCGTCTCGCCCTCCCTGAGGACATGGGCGTCCGATCGGAAATAGTTGAAGGCCCAGGTGCTCCGGCCTCCGATGGGCACATACGCCGTGGCGCTATAGTCCACGAAATAGAAATCCGGCCCCGAACCTTGCGGAAGCGTCCGCCACAGACTGACGTCGAGCCGTCCGCCCCGGCGGGGATCGAGGCTGTCGTCCGTGATGTCGAAGCGCGTGCCGAAGACGGCTGAACTGGTATGGCTCTTCGGGGCGTCCGCCGCATCGATGATCGTGTTGCCTTGGCGGTCGCGCAGGCTTTTGAGTCGGGAGCTTCCGCCATAGTCGCCGAGATAGACCTCGAACCGCCGTTCCAGAAAGGTCGCGATCAGGCGGGAACCGCCGAAAAATGAATCCCCGAAAACGGCCACGGAATAGTCGTTCTTATCGGAGGCCATCCCCCGCCGGCTATAACTTTGGAGCGTCACACGGCTCAGGTGCGCGCCGCCGATATCCAGGATCAGTTTCCTCGGGATGAGATGGACGCTGTCGATGGCGACCGCCTCCCCGTTGACATCCCCGCCGAAGAAAGTCCCCGAGACGTCCGTATAGCTGCCGCCGACATTGCTGGCGGCCCCGAGAAACCCGTATCCCGACCCGATGCCCGGCAGGTTGAACAGATAGGGCACGAGGACATGGCCGGGCTCGTTTGGAAACTGGGGCCGTCTTCGATCGGGGATGAAATCCGGATCCGCGCCGGCCGATACGCCCGACAGGAAAAGGACCGCAGCCATGCAGATCGAGAAGAACCGCATCAAGCCATCTGGATCAGCGTCAGCCGGTTGCCGTCCGGATCCGAAAAGGACGAAAAGTTCGCCCCGCCGGGCGCCGTCCGGACCGGGCTGCAACGGATCCCCTTCCGCCTCAGGCCGGCCGCAAGCTTTTCGAGCCCCTTCACGCGCAGCATGATCCCGAACCCTCCACCGCGGCCCCGCTTTTTCTCGACCTTCTCCCCCATTGAATGAAGCCCCAGCGCCGTGCCGCCCGGAATCTTGAACTCGACGTAAAACGGCATCCGCATCGAGGGCTTCAGCCCCAGCTTCGCATAAAACGCGACCGACCTCTTGATATTTTTCGACGGCCCCATCACCCATGAATCCGAAACGACTTTCGCCATTGTTCCCTCCTTTTTAATCTATGGTCCGACCTGCCCGATCCGTCCGGCCTGTCGCAGACCTCCGACCCATCCAATCCCCCCCCGCGCGCGAGGCGGGAGCGGAACCTAAATTTATCCGGGTCCGACCCGGCTTGTGAAACTCATATTTCAAGACCCACGCGGCGAAATAAAAAAACCTCCCGATGGTTGGTCGGGAGGCTTTTTCGTTGAATCGTCGAGCGTATTAGATTTTGACGACGTTGCTGGCCTGCGGGCCTTTGGGACCCTGGGTCACTTCAAATTCGACCGCCTGGCCTTCATCGAGCGACTTATAACCTTCACCCGCGATGGCGGAAAAATGCACGAATACATCCGGGCCGCCTTCCGCTTGTGTAATGAATCCAAAACCCTTGCTTGCATTGAACCACTTGATCGTACCTTTTGCCATGACGCTAATCCTCCGTGAATGTTGTTGTGTCTCCTTCAGTATAAACGGAAGCACTATATCCTAAAGACGAGAGACAAGTCAACTCTCACTACGACAATGCGTGATTCCAAGACCCGACCCTCATCTTACATTTTTACATTTTACCGAATTCCATCAACGTCAGCCGGTTGCCATCCGGGTCCGTAAACCACGAGAGCTTCGATTCGCCATGCGCCGGCTCGATCGGGCTCACCCGGATCCCCTTCCGCTTCAGTTCGGCCGTGAGCTTCTCGATGCCCTTTACGCGGAGCATGATCTGCCAGCCCCCGGCCTGTTTCTTCACCTTCTTGCTCCCCAACGAATAAAATCCCAGCGACGTCCCGCCCGGCGCCTTGAACTCCACGTAGGACGGCATGCAAACCGAGGGCTTGAGCCCCAGCTTCGTATAAAAACGCACCAGCCGCGGGATGTTCCCCGATTGCGCCACGACCCACGAGTCCGTAATCCTTCCGGCCATGTTATCCTCCTTCTGTCATCTCTGTCCGATTTCCCCCCCCCGCGCGCGAGGATGGAGGAGAGTCGAAATTACTCCCGGTCCGATCCGGCCCGATAATAATATAGCATTGCCTGGACTACCCATTCTATGGTAATCTTATAATAGTCCGAGGAGCCTTCGTGATCCTTTCTTTTGGCGACAACGCCACGGAAGACCTTTTCAACGGTGTGGGCTCCAAAAACACACGGGTCTTTCAGGCCATTCTCAAAGTAGTTCGCCGAAAGCTCGACATGGTCAATACGGCGTCGCGACTTGATGATCTCCTGTCTCCTCCGAATAACCGGCTGGAGCTGCTCAAAGGAGATCTAAAAGGATTTTACAGCATTCGGGTCAATGATCAATATCGTATCATCTTCAAGTGGCAGAATGGAAATGCCCATGAAGTCCGGATTAAAGATTATCACTAAGGGAGGCCATCATGTTGCCCACGCATCGTCCGCCGACGCATCCCGGTGAAGTTTTACAGGAGGAGTTTCTAAAGCCTCTTGGCGTCTCACAAGCCGAGTTGGCGCACCACCTGGGCTGCAGCGCCAAGGACATTAACCGGATCATCAAAGGTCATGTCGGTCTATCCGCAGCCATGGCCTGGAGATTGGCCGACGTGTTTCGCACGAGCCCGGAGTTTTGGATGAACCTTCAAAATAATTACACCCTATGGAAGCAACGACCCCGGCGGCGACTACCGCCCCTTGTCAAAGCAGGATAAGATAATCCCGCCCCCGCGCGGCAGCCGCTTATTGGGCGGCCCTCTCCGTGATCCGAGTCTTAACCAGCTTCCGCACCACTAGGTTCCAGAACGTGTTTCGGTTAGCTTTTCAACTTGGATTTCGAGCTCGCGAATTTTGTTCAACGCTTCTTCAAGCTTTGTCGCCAGAATATCATTATAACGTGCTTGGAGTTCAAGACGCTGTTCTACCAACTGAAGAATCTTGGCCCCGGAGATTGTGTCAAGCTGATCGGATGCTGTAGCTGAAATATTAGAAATTTTTTCTGAAATCCCAGACTCATCGAGAATCTCTTTAACCTGTTTAGAGGACGTTTGGATTTTAGCGTTGATTCCAGAACTCCTCGCCATGTCCTTGGCCTTGTAAACAAGGTCGCCTAGATTCTTCGTTGCCGCTTTTACCAATTTCTCCCCGGTCTGTTTGATGCCCTTACCCATCTCTTCCTCCTCTTTCCGAATTAATTCGGAAGCAACACGTCTTGTACTTTACCTCAATCCAAGCCATACAGCGAAGCGGCAAAGGGGTCAAGTCGCTCGTTGTCCATTCCCGCCCATCAACCCCTCGGTGATTCCGCGAATACGCTTCTGCAAAGCCCGGTCGTGCTCAAGCCGTGTCTTCATCATGGTGCACACAGACGTGACGGTTGAGTAGCTCCCCGCCTTTAAATACCGGGCAATCTCCCGATGAAGATGTCCTCCGGCTTCCCGGCAAACGTACATCGCAATCTGCCTCGGCAGATTACTTACGCCGCGTCGCGAGATCGCAATCGAGGCCGGGTCCACGCCAAAAGCCCGCCCCACGGCCCGCACACACTCCTCAAGGCCCGGGGCCAAATATCGACGCTCCGAAATCTCCCGCTCAACGGCCTTCCTCCCCGCATAGGTCCCGGAACGTATTCGCAATCGAAACGGTTCCGACCCCAGTATCGGAGCAACCCGTCCGGCCGCATAAAAGGCGCGAATTTCACTGCCCTCTTCTTCCCGCATAAACATAAGCAACTTGCGACGATCCCCGTCGAAATAGCCCAAGAGCATCCCGGTGTCCAGCCAACCTGGGCTGCCGCGATCATTCATGTAATATCGAAGACTGCTCCAGCCATATCGTTCAGGGTGTTGAACAAGGCCCTCTTTGACGGGATTCCGGTGGATATACCGCGCCACGGCCTGCAGATAAGCGTCTTCTTCGATGATGATTGCCCGGTACCTTCCACGGAACAAGGGGCCGTCCCTTTTGTGTCGACGATTAAAGCGCTGCGTATAGACGCCATCCACATGGCGCATGACACGGGACAGTGGAATCGCCGAAGTCTGAATGCACAGATGATAATGATTTTTCATCAGGCAGTAACAAAGGATCCGGGCACCCCACCGCGAGGAAACGTCCGCCAGAAGATCCAAAAACATTTCCCGATCGTCATCACTCTGGAAAATCGACCGGTACTCCAGACCGCGGTTCATAACATGGTAGTAGGCGCCAGGAAACTCTATGCGCAATGGACGCGACATACCCTACCCTTTCAACTCCTCTCTGGCTGACAATAATCTTAATTGAGAATGGACAACGAGCGACTTGACCCCTTTAGACCCCTTTACGGAATACGGAAGCAATTTCCATCGAAAGCGGAAGTGACCGTTTTTCTAAGAACAGAAATTATTTCCACGGAGGCCGGTGATCATGCAATTGCGCTTGATCTTATCGATGCGGATGGTCGATCTATTATTCCGAGAATACAGGGCAAATTCAACATTCAAAGTGGCCCTCCATTCTATCGATATCTGAATCTGACTTACAATCTAAGATTCGAAATTCCATCACCCGGCGAATATAGTTTCCGTGCAATGATTGACGGGAGGGACGAATGTTCTTGTCCGATTAGGGCCTTTCTTGTTCCAACAGAAAGTACTTCTGAGCAGCCACCTCAAAAATGACATTAAACATGTCGCGCCGTTCGCGTCAACCCTTCCAGGTCATCCGGATCAGCCGCGGATCATCACCGTAATGGAGCTTCAGCTCGCCGTGATACGCATGCCAGAGCGCCTCGCCGATCCGCCGCGGGAGATGGTTGTCGGTCGTCCTTACCACGATCCCCTCGCCCGATTCCACGATCCCCATCACGCGGCAGAGCGGATGATTCCGCTTCGCCTCCCGCTCCTGATTGCGGATCACGCCCAACAGCTCGTCGCGACGTCTCCGGACGGAGGGACCGCTCAGGCGAAGAATCCCGGCCGGATATTTATCCGCGATCCGGCGACAGGCCGGACAGATGGTTTGGTTCGCACGCGCCGGACGGGGCGCCCAGGTCCATTTCCCCTTGCGGAAGACCGCGCCGCATTGGGGGCAAAGGGTCGGCTCCGGCAGTTTGCCTCGAGATTTATACGTGTCGTGCACGTACTCCTTTAACAACCCCAGCCAATGAAGGGCCTGGTCTCTCCGTGGCTCACGATACGCCGTTCCTTTTGATTTCCGCTTCATCTTGAATTCGACTCCGTTGGATGAATGATTCTGCGACTCACTTCGGCAGGACGGCCAAAGCATACTAAAAA
>JACQBZ010000080.1 GCA_016194285.1 Nitrospirota bacterium
ACGGAGGAACTGAAGACGGTCGTGACCCGGCGGATGAAAGAATACATCGCCACGCCGGATGTCTCGGTCCTCATATCCAACATCAATAGTTATTATTTTTACATTCTCGGGGAAGTCGTCAAGCCGGGAAAGTACCCCTTACAGGAAAAGATGACGGTCTTGCAGGCGGTTTCCATAGCCGGAGGATTTACGCAGTTCGCTTATAAAAACGGGATCGCGCTGTTTCGCATAGATCCAGCAACCTTTACGCAGACCAAGATTCGGATCCGGTACGATGACATCGTTTCAAGCGACGATACTAAAAAAAACCTCCTGATTCAATCGGGAGACACAATCTTGGTCCCGTAAGGAGCGTGTCGTGGTTCATCGAGTAATACAGATGACGGGTGCCGGGAAGCCGGTGGGGTTGCTATCAAGGAGGATGCTGTGCTCCAGAATATGACAGATCGGCTGTGGCAAGACTCTCTGGAGATGTTGGTGCGCCGGCGCTGGTATGTGATTATTCCGTTTCTGCTTTCGGTGACCATGAGTGTTGTGCTGTGCTTTGAGTTGCCGAAAATATATAAATCCACCACACTGATCTTGGTTGAACAACAGAAGGTCCCGGAGGACTACGTTAAATCAAGCGTCTCAGTCAGTATTGACGAAAGACTCAACACCATCCAACAGCAGATTATGAGCCGTTCGTTATTGCAATCGGTGATCGATGAGTTTAGACTTTATACGAAAGAGAGGAAGCGTAAGACGCCCGAAGAAGTTGTGGACACCATGCGAAAGAATATCGTGGTTGATGTCGTTAGAGGAGGAAGAAATATTGACGCATTTAGCATTACTTATGAGGGAGCCGATCCCAAGACGGTGATGCTGGTGACGAATAAGTTGGCTGCCCTTTTTATTGAAGCGAATCTGAAAGAGCGTGAAGAATTTGTGCAGGCGACTTCGGCTTTTCTGGACACGGAGCTTCGCGGAGTCAGGGCCGATCTCGAAGCCCAGGAAACCAAGATACGGGAATTTAAACAAAAGTACATGGGAGAACTCCCCGAACAGATCACGACCAATCTGAGGACCTTGGACCGGCTCCAGCTTGAACAGCAAACGGTTCATGAGGCCTTGTCCAAGGACAAGGAGCTCCGGGCCGCTTTACTGGAAAAGAATTCCAAATTAGTGGCCTTGAATCCGGATCAAGTTATGACCGAAGCCGTAAAGGACATCAACCCGGTCCAACTCAGGTTGACCCAGTTGCGAGCCGACTTGGCGGACCTCCGTTTACGGTATACGGACAAATTTCCAGACGTCATTCGCGTTAAAACCGAAATTGAAGACCTGGAGCAAAGGCTCAAGGCCGATGGTTCCGCGACAGAGGGTCCGCGGAACGGAAAGACGAAGAAAAGTGGACCCAACAAGGAAACAGGCGTGGCGGATGCAATCTTAACGAACGATTTACAGGCACAGTATAATCAGACGGATATTGAAATCCTTCGTCTCGATGCGAAACAAAAACAGATTGCAGCACAGATGAAGGAATACGAAGACCGTGTGGAGAAAGCGCCGCTCCACGAGCAGCAAATGCTCTCGCTGATGCGGGACTATGAGATTACCAAACAGAATTATCAATCCCTATTGGACAAGAAGCTCAACGCAAAAATTTCCGAGAACCTTGAAGAGCGGCAAAAAGGGGAACAATTCCGTGTTTTGGACGCCGCGGACTTACCGAAAAAGCCATACAAGCCGGATCAATTCAAGCTCATTCTTCTGGGCATCATCGCAGGTCTCGGAGGGGGGGGAGGCGTCGCCTATCTCCGTGAGATGACGGATGTTTCATTCAAAAAGGCCGAGGAGGTGGAGACGATTCTCCATTTTCCTGTTTTGGCTTCTATTCCGAATATCGATAAGAGCCTGAAGCGGGAAAGGAAATTGGCATGACTAATATGTTGGACCGTACCCTGGTGACCGTTACCGAACCCATCTCAATCGCCGCGGAGCAGTATCGCGTCCTGGGCGCCAAACTGAATAAGCTCTCTAAAGATTTAGGTCCCCGCATCATCGCGGTAACAAGTTCCATCAGGAATGAAGGGAAGACCTTGACCTCGATCAATCTGTCTATTGCGATGGCCAAGGACTTTTACCGCCACGTTCTACTCGTGGAGACCGACTTCAAGAGCCCGATGCTGTCCCGACTGCTGGGACGGAAGATGAACGGGGGGGTCGCCAATATCCTCTCCAAGCGCACCGATCTGGCCAGCGTGGCCATGACCTATTTTGACGGCCGTCTGACGGTTCTGCCAGCGGGGAAGAGCCTCGGGGATGATCTCCGGTTACTGGATTCCGATCAGTTCCGCGATTTTTTGGGACAGATGAAAACGCAGTATGATTATATTCTTCTGGATTTGCCGCCGATCCTTCCGCTGGCGGATGCCAATGTGGTCACTCAATTAGCGGATGGGGTGATCATGGTGGTTCGTGCCGGGCACACCCCTCAACATATTGTAAAACGGGCCATGGCCGAACTGGATACCCGCAAGGTTCTCGGTGTCGTATTGAATGATGTCAGCTCTTCTATGTCATACTATTATTACTATCATCGCCGCACAAAATAGACCTCTCAAAATGGTTATGATCCATGCAGTTATCGAATCGGAGAAAATTAATCCGGCGCGTCGGTTTCGTCTTGGTCGAGAATCTGCTGATCTCCTTATGCGTCCTGATTGCTGTGGCCCTTCGATTCTTCTTCGAAAGAGACGTTATCTTTGCGTACAAGTTTGTTTTTTACAAGGCCTTTTTGATTGCGTCGATCTGTCAGCTCAGTTTCTACTACAACGACCTTTATGTCGTCCGCCTGGCCCGTCAGCGGCGCGAGTGGATAATCAAATTCATTCAATCGCTGGCCGCTGCCGCGATCCTCTTATCGGTGGTTTATTATCTTTTTCCATCGCTGATCATCGGGCGCGGGATCTTTCTCATCACGCTGGCCCTGTCGCCCCTGGCCGTGATCGGATGGAGGATGTTCTACGACCGGCTCAGCCGAATCGGGCCGTTGAGGGATCGGGTCGTTATCATCGGATCCGGGTCGCTGGCCCGAAAGATCGGGGAGGAGGTTTTGCATAGCCATCGCGACATGTACGAGATTGTCGGTTTTGTTGATGAGGACCCGAAGAAAATGGGGGAGAGCGTGGTGAATCCGAAGGTCATCGGCGACTATTCCGCGCTCTCCGCCATCGTGTCGCAACATGACATCGATCGTGTCATCGTGGCATTGCCGGACCGTCGCGGCAAACTGCCCGTCCACTCACTGTTGGAATGCAAATTTCAGGGAACCTTCATTGAGGACGGCGTCAGCTTTTATGAACAGCTGGTCGGAAAGATCGTCGTCGACAATCTCAAGCCCAGCTGGTTTATCTTTTCATCGGGTTTTCGTCAATTCCGTCTGGCCCGCATCACCAAACGTGTGCTGGACGTTTTCCTGGCTACCGTGGCCCTTCTGATCAGTCTGCCGCTCTTTCCCATCATCGCCCTGCTGATCCGCTTGGACTCCCCCGGTCCTGTTTTCTTCCGCCAGGAACGGGTGGGGGAGGATGAAAAGGTGTTCACGTTGTTGAAGTTCCGATCGATGCGCGTGGATGCGGAAGCGGATACGGGACCCGTATGGGCTCAGCACCAGGACAGCCGGACCACGACGGTAGGACGGTTTATTCGAACGACGCGGCTGGATGAGCTGCCACAGCTCATCCATGTTTTGAAAGGCGATATGAGCTTTGTCGGGCCCCGTCCGGAACGACCGTTTTTTGTCGAGGTGTTGCTCAAGGAAGTTCCTTACTATTCGGTCCGCCACACGGTGAAGCCGGGGATCACCGGCTGGGCCCAGATCAAGTACAGTTACGGGGCTTCAAAAGAAGACGCGCTGGAGAAACTTCAGTACGATCTTTTTTACATTAAGAACCTCTCGGTCTGGCTGGACCTGACCATTCTCTTTGAAACGATCAAGGTGGTTCTGTTGGGTCGGGGCGCTCGCTGAGGAAGCGAGCCGTTACGAATTCCTGACCTCTCTTGATTTCAATATCTCCCTCCATTTCTCCGGACCTTCTTCGATTTTAAAGTTCTTCGTTGCGATGAAGGTCCCGTCGTGATAAAGGTTCACCTTGTATTTCCCCCCGCCGTATTTTTCAGAGAGAAAATTTAGAAAGGCCGATTCCTGCAGGAGAGATTCGAAGTCGGGATAGTGATAAAGGTCCAGGTCCAGGAACTGGACGATCATTCCCACCCTGTCGCTGATCATGATCTTGATTTCGAAATCGCGGTGCATCTTCTGGTAACGGGACTGCATTTCCTCCAGCGGCATGGCGCCGGTGGATGCGGTTCGGGTGATCTTTCGGACGTACTCCTGAAACATGTCCCAGATCCAGCCGTGATAAGGATGATTCTGCAAAGAGGTCATCGCTTCGGCGTCTCCAGCCTTTTAGGTCGTCAAACGTTTGTAAATGCGCGGCAGCTTGTCCGGTAGTGTGGCGACCCGATCGATGATCGTATGACCGACCTCGCCGTACATCTCGGTCACATACCGGCTGGCCTCTTGGTCGATCGTGATGCAGTACGGATGAACGCCGCGCATCCGGGCTTCTCTGAGCGCCCTCTTCGTGTCCTGAAGGGAGTGGACGCCGGCGTAACCGGCATCCAGAGGCTTTCCGTCGCTCAACAGGATGAGCAATCGGGTCTTCGCCGGTTGTTGTTCGAGTTTGGCCAGCGTGTGCCGGATGGCCGTTCCGTCCCGGTTCTGGTTCAAGGCGCGCATCGCGCCGATCCGTTCATGGATGAAGGGATTGAAGGCGTCGGAAAAATCTTTGATGATGTAGAAATCCACACGATCCTTTGAATCCCCCGAAAAGCCGTAGATCGCAAAGGCGTCGCCGATGGCCTGAAGGGACTCGGCCATCAGAATCATGGCCTCCTGTTCGACTTCAATGACGCGCTTCCGGGCCGAGGGGATCTGCCGGCTGGTCGAGCCGCTCATATCGATCAGAAACGCGACCGCCACGTCACGCACCTGCTTTTCGTTCTTGATGTAGAAGTGGTCATGCGGCGTCTGGCCGCTCCGGAGTTCGGTGCGGGCTTCGACGATGGCGTCCAGATCGAGTTGATCGCCGTAGGCCTGCCGCTTCACCTTCCGGAAGGCTTCCGGCCTCAGGCTCTGGAAATGGCGCCGGAGCAGCCGCAGGACCGACGCGTAGGACGACAGGGTCTGCTGAACCATCCGACTCGATTCGGGCCGAAGACGATGTTCGTAGAGACGGCACCACTTGGGACGGTACTCCTGGGCCGCGTCGTCCCATTCGTCATAGAGAAAAATCGGGGTCTCGGCGTCCTGGCCCGGCAGGGGATGGGTGGGCGCGTTCTTGAATCCAAGGTCGGGCGCTTTCTCTTTCGGCGCCGCTTCCGTTTGGCTGTCCTCCAGGGTTTTTTTCCGAGACTCTGCTGAAGGGGATCCGGGGGGGGCGGATCCCAAGCGGGCCGGATCGATCGGAACCGTCTTTTCTCCGGGACGGGACCGAACCCAGTCGGGATGCATCACGCCACGGTATGAAAACGTGGACGGAGAAGGCCGCGTCTCCCGCCGTTGTGAAGACGCCTTCGGATCGGCCATCGGATCGGAATGACGATCCAGGGTCTTTTCTTGCATGCCGAGCGGGTCGACTTCGCCTTGTACGGTCGGCCAGCGGCGGAATTGTTCCTCCAGAAAGCGGTAGAGCCGGGCCAGAACCATCAGTGCGTCGGTCGACGTGGCGGTCGGTTTCTTAACCTCGAGCAGAAGATCATAAGCACCCGAGACGGTTTCGGCCAGCTCCAGCGGGACCTCGGTCGTGTCCGTGATCGAGAGCTGAAGCAACGCTTCATGAATGGCCGTCCGCGGGGGAAGGCCTTCCAGTTTCGGTCGGGATTGGAGATCCAGCGCGACGATCTGGTCCATGTCCCGGCGCGCTCCGGGATATTCGGTCCGAAGCCGGAAATCAACCCGGGCGTCTTCAAGAACGGTCCAGAGTGATCGAGCCCAGGACGGGTTCGGGAAGAGGTTGAAATAATCCGCGGCCGTATGAACGGAACCGGATTCCGACGGCACCCGGCCCCGCCTGTCCGGCCGGCGGGCGTATTCGGCCCGCACCCCATTGATGACGTCCCGCATCTCTTGCAGATTCGGTTCGTACGTTCCGAATTCGAGGTGTCCGGCTTCATGCAATGTGGAGGTCTTGTACAACCGGAAATTGTCCTCGTCATGGGGGAAGAGGCGGATTCGAGGGGGTAGAAAGATCGTCCGGCCGTCGCCGGTCGGGGCGTCGCCGATTGTCTCGCGAACGGGGTCCGGCAGATCCGTGGTCGGTTTGATTGTGACGGACCGTCCGGACAGGCCCTCGGCGTACAACATCAGCGTCCGGCCGACCGTCTTGAGCGACAGTCCCCCGATGAGCCGCTCCGTCGTTTCCTGCCCGGTTTTCGAACGTCCGCTGAAATACGCCCTGGCGCGTTCGAGATTCTCCAATAGCAGGGAGAGACCGGCATCAACCCAGGCCATAAAATCGGTCGGGTTGTACTCGAAGGCCCGGAATATTTTCGAACCCTCTTTCAGATAGTCGAGAACGACGGACGGTTCCCGGTCGTTAATCGCATCGGCCAGCTGCTGCGCCTGGGATAGGAACAGCCGACGGTGAGTCGGGGATTCCATTTCCCGGAGGATGGCCGGGCAGGATCGAAGATAGTCCATTCCCATGACGGCCGATCTCCGGGACAGGCCGATCCCCAATTCCAGGAACGGTCGTCGAAGATCCGCAGGTTCGAGACTCGCCAGGGTTTCGGTGCTGAGGCGGAAGAATTCAATCGCCTTCAGGTAGTCGGGTTTCCCCAACGTGTTCGGCTCGACGAGATGACGTCCCAGCTCGACCCACCGCGGGAGATCGGCGATCGAGATCTGGCACAAGACCATGGGACTGATTCGAAAATATTCGACCGCCAGCACCGTGTCCTCTTCCGCCAGCCGTCGGCCGGTTTCCATCCAGACGGTCAGGTCGTCCGTTCCGATTCCGGGGGGCAGGTGAGGGCAGGCCCGAATGAAGTCCATGAGAACGCCGCAATGACCGTCGCTGAGCTCGAGCCCCAGCCGTAAGAGCGGCAGCCGTCGGAGAGGATGGATTTCGGACAGAAGGTCCGGACTCTCTAAAAAATATTTCTGCGCCGCCGTGGAGGACTGGGACGCCATCGAAGTGCCCAGATCCAGCCAGGAGAGGGCTTGAGTCGGATCCAAGGTCCCAAGGACTCGAGTCAAATTTCGAAGACCGATCACGGCCGATTTCGGCGAGGCCTCGATCAGCTCTTCCAGCAGTTCGAAGAGCGTGCTCCGATCCGAAGGGCTGAGCGCATCGACCGCCTTAAAAAACGCCTGTTGCTGGGAGGGATCCAGCTCGCGACCGCAAAAGCGGCTCAATGCAGGAGGGAGCGGCATCGGTTGGAACGGGTCCGTCATGACCGATCAAGGAAAGATGCTGTTGACGATTTCGGAGATGCTCCGATGCATATCGGGGTCGTCCGTGATGGGTTGTGTGATGGCCGCCTCGCAGGCGGTCCGTGGATCGATGCCCTTTCGGATGAGTTCGCCGGCGTAGACCAACAGACGCGTGCTGACGCCTTCCTCCAGTCCGTGGTTTTTTAAATTTCGGACCTTCTCGCCCAATTTAACGAGGCTTTGCGCGGCGGCCTCGCTCAGGCCGGTTTCGTGAACGAGGATACGGACCTCCATCTCTTTGGGAGGATAATTGAATTCGATCGCCAAAAACCGTTGCTTGGTGCTCTGTTTGAGTTCCTTGAGGACGCTTTGATAACCGGGATTGTAGGAGATCACGAGCATGAACTCGTCCACCGCCTCGATCACCTGGCCCTTCTTCTCGATGGGAAGAATCCGCCGGTCGTCCGTCAACGGATGGATGACGACCGTCGTGTCCTTGCGGGCCTCCACCACCTCGTCCAGATAACAGATCGCGCCGTGTTTGACGGCCAGGGTCAACGGGCCGTCGATCCAGACGGTCTCATCGCCCCGGAGGAGATAACGTCCGACGATGTCCGAGGCCGTCAGGTCTTCATGACAGGCGATCGTGATCAGCGGTCGCTTGAGTTGATAGGCCATGTGCTGGACGAACCGGGTCTTGCCGCAGCCCGTCGGGCCCTTGAGCATGACCGGCATTTGATTCAGGTAGGCGGTGCGAAAAAGTTCCGCCTCGCTCCGAACCGGAATGTAAAAAGGTTCCTGCGCGATCCGGTACTGATCGATCTCCAGTTCCAGTCCTTTGAGTCGTTCGGCGCTCATGAGCTTGTCTTCACCTTGTGGGTGAGCATGAAGACGATGACCGTGAGGATCGTTCCGTAAAACAGGATCATCTTGTACCAGTAGGCAACCAGCGGATCAACCTCGTAGACCTTAAACACAATGCCGGCCGCGATCACAAGACAGATCACACCCCATTTATGCCAGGTCTCGACGCTGCTGTGGACGAACAGGGTGACGCCGGACAGAAACAAGATCACCGGCATGATGTTCAGATCATGTTCTAAGGAAAGCAGGATGTTCAGGAACCCCATGATGATCATGGTGAGGCCGATCAACCGCTCGACGGATATGAGTTTAGTATCCACGAAACATTCTCCGTACAGACGGCCAAGGGTAGCATAAATTCCGACGGTGTGTCAACGTGGGGCCTGACAGGATCCGTCTTGCGGACAGGCAACATCCATGGGCTGTTTGGCTAGGCCCTCTCTCCAAAGCCAAACAGCCCATTAATCATGTTCATCGGACTGGGCGGCGGCATTAGCCGATGATCTTGAGCGTCTGGCGCTTGGCGTTCTGGATGCTGATCTGGGCCGCGACGGCCTTGGCGATTTTGCGAAACGCCTCGGCCGTGGGGGAGTCCGGGTGGGAAACAAGGAGCGGCAGCCCGTTGTCGCCGCCGACCCGGATTTCGGTATCGATCGGAATCTCGCCGAGGAACGGAACGCCCAGTTTTTCAGCGGCGAGTTTGCCCCCGCCGTGGCTGAATATCTCGGTCCGTTCATGGCAATGCGGGCAGACGAAGTAGCTCATGTTCTCGATGATTCCGAGCACGGGAACGTTCACCTTCTGGAACATGCCCAATCCTTTTTTGGAGTCGTGCAGTGCGACGTTTTGGGGCGTGGTCACGATCACGGCGCCGGTCAACGGCACCAACTGCGAGATCGAAAGCTGCGCGTCGCCCGTTCCCGGCGGAAGATCGATGAGAAGATAGTCGAGCTCGCCCCACTCCACGTCCCGGAGAAACTGCTGGATCGCCCCGTGGATCATCGGGCCGCGCCAGACAATCGGCTGGTCTTCCGGGACGAGGTAGCCCATCGACATGATTTTGACGCCGTGGCTTTCGGCCGGGAGGAGTTTGTTTCCCGACTGGCTCGGCGGTTTCCCGGTGCCCATCATCATCGGGATGTTCGGCCCGTAGACGTCGGCATCCATCAGACCGACCCTGGCGCCGGTCTCGGCGAGGGCGACCGCGAGCGTCGCGCTGACGGTCGATTTGCCCACGCCGCCCTTCCCGCTGCTGATCGCGATC
>JACQBZ010000079.1 GCA_016194285.1 Nitrospirota bacterium
AAGGAGCAGCATCCCGATACCGTCCGCATGCTGATCACGGCCTATTCCGATATGGACGTCGTGATCGAGGCGATCAACCAGGGAAACGTCTACCGATACATCACCAAGCCGTACAACGAAGACGATTTGCGGAACACCATCCGCCAGGGGATCGAGACCTTCTACCTGATTCGAGAACGGGAACGGCTTGAGGCCGAAAAGATCGAAACCGCAAAGCGCATGGCCCGCGCCAATCGGCTATCCGCCGTCGGTACCCTGGCCGCCGGCATGGCCCACGAGATCAACAACCCGTTGACCGCGGTGAGCGCTTTTCTCCAGATGCTTCCTCAAAAATATAAAGAGAGCTCCAAGGACAAGGAATATTGGGATCAGTTCTACCGAAGGGTGTGTGAGGAACTGGATCGCATTCACCATCTCATCACGCGGATGCTCCGATATTCCCGGTTCACGGGGCAGGACGAGTACCATTTCCAGGAAACCCACCTGAACGAGCTATTAGATGACATGGTCGCACTTTTAGTTCCAGAAGCCAAAAAAAAGCTGAATGTTTTTAAGAAAGAGTTTGATCCCGAACTTCCGACCGGCTGGATGGACCAAGAACGCATGAAACAGGTCTTCATGAATCTGCTCTTGAACGCGATTCAGGCCACGGAACGGGGAACGATCACGGTCCGCAGCCGCCGGGTGACCCACGGAACCAACGGGACGGCGCTGGAGGTGGCCGTCATCGACACGGGGTCCGGAATCGCGGCAGAACTCCTCCAGAAACTCTTTGACCCCTTTTTCACAACCAAACATCACGAGGGCAGCGGTCTTGGCCTGTTGACCTGCCATCAGATCATCGAGGCCCACCGTGGCTACATCGACGTTCAGTCCCAACCGGGAAAAGGTGCCGCATTTACCGTCGTCATCCCCCTCAATCCCCAAGAGCATGATCGTCGGCTCGGCGATCGGCGAAAAGAGTCGGATGGGGTCTCAAGCTAAGCCCGTTTCCGTCGCTCCTTGCCTTGACAGAACTCCACCGGTAGGCTATGATGAAACTCCCTTATTTGGGGGATTTCGAATGAACGGCAAGACCGACATTGCCATTGCCAGCGATCATGCGGGCGTGGATTTGAAAAGCAAGATCATTCATTTTCTCCAGGACCAAGGCCTGGCGGTCTCCGATTTGGGGACGCATAACCATGACTCGGTCGACTACCCCGACTACGGTGTTCCCGTGGCGCAGGCCGTTTCGGAAGGCCAGGTCCAGCGGGGTATTCTGATCTGCGGAACGGGAATCGGCATGTCGATTGTGGCCAACAAGTTTCCCGGAGTGCGGGCGGCCCTGTGCTTTGACCCGTTTACGGCGAAGGTCAGCCGGCTCCACAACGATGCCAACATTCTTGTTTTAGGGCAACGCGTGTTGGAAGAGAAAATGGCGCTGGAGATCGTGCGGTTGTGGCTGACGACCGGTTTTGATGGCGGACGACATGCCCGGCGATTGGCTAAGATCGAAGAGATCGAAAAGAAGGGCGTGCGGGAATAAATAAAGTAAATACCCAGCGAGCAAGGCGAGCGAGAGGGGGAGACTCCATCCGGCTTTGCCGGTGGAGGGGGCGACGTAAGCCCCTATGATGAGGTGAACGGTCGTGTCTGCATTAAAGAGAACCGATCCCGAGATCTATGACGCGATTGAGGGAGAAAAAAAGCGGGAGCGGGAACAGATTATCCTGATCGCTTCCGAGAACTATGCCAGTAAAGCAGTGCTGGAGGCTCAGGGAAGTCTTCTGACGAACAAGTATGCCGAAGGCCTTCCCGGAAAACGATACTACGGCGGGTGCGAGTTTGTGGATGTGGCCGAGTCGCTGGCGATTACACGCGCGAAAGCGCTTTTTGGCGTCGACCATGTCAACGTTCAGCCCCATTCGGGAACCCAGGCCAACATGGCGGTCTATCTGGCCGTGCTCAAACCGGGCGATGTGATTCTCTCGATGAGCCTGGCCCATGGCGGGCATCTGTCTCACGGGCATCCGGTAAACTTTTCAGGCAGCCTCTATCGTCCGGTCTTCTACGGTGTACGTCGCGAGACCGGCCGGATCGATTACGACGAGGTCGCCCGCCTGGCCGATGCGCACCGACCGCGGATCGTCGTGACCGGGGCCAGCGCCTACCCCCGCATTTTTGACTTTAAGCGATTACGGGAAATCGCGGATCGCTGCGGCGCCCTCCTGATGGCCGACATCGCCCACATCGCGGGACTGGTGGCGGCCGGCGTCCATCCCAGCCCGGTTCCGTATGCGGATTTTGTCACGACGACGACCCAGAAGACCTTGCGGGGGCCGCGGGGCGGCATGGTCATGTGTAAAGCGGAATACGCGAAGGCGATCGACAAAGCCGTTTTCCCAGGCCTTCAAGGCGGGCCGCTGATGCATGTCATCGCGGCCAAGGCGGTCGCCTTTAAAGAAGCGCTAACGCCGGGGTTCAAGATTTATCAGCGGCAGATCGTGACCAACGCGCAGGCGCTGGCCGAAGGGCTGCTCAAGCGCGGGTTCCGCCTCATCTCGGGCGGCACGGACAATCATCTGATGCTGGCGGATCTTTCAAATCGGAATGTGACCGGGAAAGAGGCCGAGGCGGCGCTGGATCGGGCCGGAATCACGGTCAACAAAAACGCAATCCCCTTTGATGAAAAACCGCCGGCGGTGGCCAGCGGGATCCGTCTGGGGACCCCGTGCGTCACGACGCGCGGGATGAAAGAACGCGAGATGGAGATCATCGCGGAGGCGATCGATCGAGTGACGGCCAACCCGAACGACGAGGTCGTCCTCCGGGAGACTCGAAAGCGGATGAAGGCGCTTTGCAAAAAATTCCCGTTCAAGGGGTAAAGTAAGGCAGCCATCAGGCTTTGCCTGGGGCTGCCGCGGGGTCTGGGGGCATCGGAGGACGGTTCTCGTTTCCGCACGGGCCCCCAGATACAAAAGGCAAACGCAATGCAATGTCCCCACTGTGAATCGCTCGATAATAAAGTGGTCGATTCCCGGCTGAGCCAGGAAGGCGCCGTCATACGGCGCCGGCGGGAATGCCTCAAATGTGAACGACGCTTCACGACGTATGAGCGCGTGGAGGAGATGTCGCCGATGGTGATCAAAAAGGACGGCCGTCGGGAACATCTCGACCGCCAAAAGATCCTCGCCGGCCTGAAAAAGGCCTGCGAGAAGCGGCCGATCAGCGTGGATACGCTGGACGCCGTGGCCACGCGCATCGAGAAAAAGTTACAGGAAAACGGGGAGACCGAAATTTCCAGCCGGGCCATCGGCGAGGCGGTGATGGCCGAACTGTATCGTCTGGACCAGGTGGCCTATGTGCGCTTCGCCTCGGTCTACCGGGAGTTCAAGGATTTGAACCAGTTCATGTCCGAGCTGAAAGGCCTCCTGGACCGGGATCCGAGCAACGCGGACGATCGAGCCGCCCGTCCCCTGACGGTCAAGGAGGGCGGGTCCTCCACCAAGGCTTCGGCCTGACGCGGTCCGACGATTGCGACCGCCATCGCGCTCACTCGCGGCCTCCATGAACAAAACCCATGTCGCCATTATCGGAGCCGGACGGGGCGGGACGTCCCTCATCGAGATATTCCATCCCGACCCCTTGGTGAAGATCATCGGGGTGGCCGATCGAAGGCCTCGCGCGCCCGGGATCCTGCTCGCACAGCGCCTGTCGATTCCTACGACGAGAGACTACCAGCGACTGCTCCGCCTGAAAAAGGTGGATCTCCTCATCGATGTGACGGGCAACCCGAAGGTGGAACGAAGCCTCCGGGAGCTCAAGCGCACGGATGTGGCCGTCATCGGCGGGCCCACCGCCAAGTTCATGTGGCAGTTGATCGAGGCCCGGATCAAAGACAAGGAGGAGATTGAGAAACATCTTCGGGAATACCAAGCCCTTTATGGATTGTACCTGCGGGAGATCCAGCATGCCATCGCCGAAGAGCGGACGCGAATCGCGCTGGACATCCATGACGGATTGGTTCAGACGCTGGTGGGGCTCAACTACAAGCTGGATCTCTGCGGCGAGCTCATGGAGAAAGATCCCGCGCAGTGCCGGGCATTGATTCTGGAGACGCGCGATCTTTTGAAGGCCGCCATCGAGGAGGCGCGCCAGGTGGTCTTCAATCTCCGGCCGTTGCATTTCGACCGGATGGAGCTCCTCCCGGCCATCCGAAATTATCTGAAGACGTATTCCAAACAGTATCAGATCTGGACCGATTTCAAAGTCCGTGGCGATGAACACCGCATTCCGCCTCGGGTCAAGATGTTTCTATTTCGGATTATCCAAGAGGCGCTGTCGAACGTCCAGAGGCATGCGAAGGCGACGCGGGTCGGAGTGGATTTGACCATCGGCCCGTCGGATCTCCGGACGACGCTCTCGGACAACGGCCGCGGCTTCGATCTGGAGGCGGTGTCGTCGCATCCG
>JACQBZ010000084.1 GCA_016194285.1 Nitrospirota bacterium
AGCTTTCTTTTGAGCAGCGTTCGTTCATCAGGTTTCAACCGGCGCAAGCCGATGTTTCTGGAACGTGCCATACGGGTCCCTCCTTTTGGGAACCAGTATAGCACATATTATTAGATAATAATAGTTGCATGAGCACTAGAATCCGTCTGTGTTCCGCAGGGATCAGAGTGAGTGCTCTGGCCGATGACGGTGATGGGTCCTGCAGACACTCCAACATTGAAGGTTTTTCCGTCTTCAGTTGCTATCGCGAACGACGTGCCCCGACCCGGCCCCGGCTGAATCGATCCATGGCCTTCTTTCGTTGTAGCGCTGCTCTTTTCACCTAGACCGCCCCTGCCATTGGGACAGAGATATTCATCGTTAGTCTTCCGGGAGGAGAAGGAGTAGGTATAGCCGGCCTGGCCGGTAAAGGAGACGAGCCTGACCCCGCTGACATTGCTTCCAATGCGGGACGGATCCGTGCCATCGTCATACTCGAAATAGAAATCGGCCATCTTCGAGTAGTCAAGGTCAGGGACTTGCATTATCACCTTTGCATTTAAGGTCCACTCACTGTTGTCGGTATACCCATCCGCGCTGGTCCCGGCGTTGTGAGACATGGTCTGTTTGTATTGCACGGTCAGCGTCGCGCGCTGCATCCCTTGCGCTGGCTGGCCACGGTCCCCGGCCACTTCACTCCGCGCCATCAGCAGCAACAACACTGCCAGATAGACCGATACGATGACCACTGCAGATGGCTTCATTCGACTCGGGCCGGCTTGGGGTAAGCCTCGTTCAACCGTTTTCCTCACTGTTCGACGAGTTCGACCCGCCGGTTCTTGGCGCGGCCTTCGTCGGTGCCGTTGCTCACGACGGGAACCAGCGGGCCGACGCCGTCGGCGCGGAGCCGCGCTGCCACCACGCCGTACTTCTTCACCAGCACGTCGACTACGGCTACGGCCCTGCGCTTGGAGAGATCCATGTTGGACTCGAGCATGCCCACGTTGTCGGTGTGGCCGACCACGTGGAGCTTGAGCTTGGGATCCGCCGCCATGAGCTTCTGCACTTCCTTGAGCGCCGCATCGGACTCGGGCTTCACATCCGCTTTCCCGGTGTCGAAGAGGATCCCGTAGACCGCCACGTGGCCGGTGCGCGCGATCTCCTCTTGGAGGGCCTTCGCGTCCACCACCACCATGCCTCCCTGCATCGGCTTCACCTGGATCACGGCGATGCGCTGCGTCCCGAAGGTGGTGCCGTGCTGCTGGGTGAGGGCGATCGCCACGTAGACGTCGCCCTGCGGGCGGGAGAGCTTCGCCGCCAGATAGCGGTTCTCGTAGCTCGGATCGAAGCCCGCGCCCTGTCCCCACCCCTGGATCCGCCCTTCGCCGCATTGCTCGTTCTTGCAACTGAAGAGGGTCTGGAAGCCGGCCTTCTTGAGCGCGTCCTCGTAGTTCCGGAAGATCTCCATCTCCGACCGGTTCTCGGGGAAGAAGTACTGCGCCTCGAAGACCTTTCCCTCGAGGTTCACCGATCGCTCGTACTGCATCTCGCCCTTCACCTTTCCGGTCACAAGGGTGAACTCGTCGAATTCGCGGGTGGACGGCGCGTTCCCCATCACCTCCGATCCCGGATAGCGATTGAAGAGCGGCGGATCGTTCTCATCCGCCATGACGAATGGGATCTGAACCACAGTCATGAGCGCAATGAAACCCATTGTCCATTTGATGATAGACCACATTTTTACCCCCTCCATGTTCTCAATTACTGCGTTGTAAAACTCAATACGGCGCTCTGGGTTCTGTTTAGGTCGTCGGTTTCACGATCGATATCAGCGTATCGTTCCTCATCTTGCCTGTTTTTGTATCCATCCATGGATTCTGGATGGTGATGTTAATACCGGTGTCACGATTACCCTTCTTATACATGAACATCGCGGTCTCTTTGTCATTACTGAAGAGTTCGAAGCTGGGTTGCTTTTTATAAAAGGCGACCACTTTTTCAAGGCTGTCCTTCGTCACGTAACAGAATGCTTCACCAGCGCCTATTCCACTCACAAATTTTGAGATGGCTTCATCGTATTTTGCGCCATCATAGACCTTCACCCCGAATCCCTGCCCAGCGCTGACCATCTGAATACCACACAAAAATGCCAAACCCAGAAAAACTGCTATGAATTTAGGTCGCATCGTTAATTCCTCCTGCTTGGTTTAGTTATACATTCATCATTGAGGCTCAGTCGGCAGTAACAACCTCGCCAGATGGAACGACGACCACCGCGGATGGCTTCATTCGGGTAGGGGCCGGCTACGGAGTCGCTGTCATCTCCTGGAGGGTTTTCCGCGCGAAGCCGGCCGGAGGCTGGAACTCCGCCGCCGGGACCATCCGGCTTTCCGCCTTGATGACCCTATACCCTCCTCCTCCGCCGTGAGTATCCATCTGAACCGGATACCCCTCGGTTGCAGGCTTCCACGCCGGATCATCACCATGGAGCCCCAGCGCTCCCGGCCCTGAAACGCAGTCCATGGCATTCGCTCGCGGGCCTGACACGCAGCCCATCGCCTTGGCCATCTCGGCCCCGAACCGCTTCAGCTTTTTGGGATCGAACTCCTTCCACGGCGTGATGTCGTTCGCAATCCAGATCGCCCAGTCCGGCGACCCATCGACAACGATATCGTAACGGACCGCCGGGTGGCCTGCGATGATTTTCTGCTCATCGGTTTTTCGGATCTCGACCCGGGCCGCAGGGGCGGTTTGGGGGGGCGGCTGGGCCTGTTCCATTTGGGAGCGCATCCTCTGCTCCATCATCTTCCGCTGCTCGGGCGGCAATCCCTTGAGCGCCTCCTGCATCTGTTTCATCGCCTGTTCCATTTGGTTCGGTCCCTGAATCATCTTGAAATAGTCCTGAAATGGAGCCGTCGCATACCGCCGCTTCTGGTAATCCACCTGGGTGACGGTCTCAGCGTTGAAGTCCCAGATGAAGGCTGAGACCGGCTTCCCTACTGTCCCCACCGGTGCGGGTTCATAGATGAGCGTCTTCATCCGGTTCGCCTGTAGGATCAGTTGTTGCCGGCTCTCTTCCGCGACCGCTCCGCTCGGCAGTCCGCTCACCTGATCGATGACCCACCCGGCTGACGCCTGGCCCGTCAATAGAAGGATGCCCACCATGACACTCACTGTGATGATCTGATAGGGAATCATAACGTAACCTCCTTGCTCTCAGTTAACTCGTGTTTATTCTTCATAGAAGTCGAAGTGGCTGGACTACCGTGATTGGTGGCATTGGCTTAAGCGGCACAACTAGTGTTATTATAGTTTCTTTATAACAACCTATATCTGCTGTTTTTGCAGTATAACACCGAAAATAAATCCGTTCATCTGAAGACGTGGGTAACGGAATGAGTATAAGGTAAACGCGTTACGAGAGCGAACGATGTATAAACCAGGGCGGATCACGGAGGCGCTCCTCTTCGTCCGACGGATGGTGCCGCGTGTAGGAATCAGAAGCGGCAGGACGGCCCGCGGCGACGGAATGATTAGGCGGATTATACAGTTTCAAGCGAAACGGGTCAACTGGTCGGGGAAGAGGGACGACGTTTTTAGAGGGTCCCTCGACGAAACGCATCCCGAACCCGTCGGGCCTGCGGAGACAGGGCCGCGAAGAGAAATCGATTCGCCTCCTCCAGCCACGTCAGGCGGGTCGCGATGGATCACTGCATATATTTCAGAATGGCCTCATCCGCCGCTCAACGCCTGCACGATCTGCAGCTCATCGGTCGGGCGAAGCGAGTGCGTCATATCGAACACCTGCTCGCCGTTGACGAAGAACCGGATGTGCGGCCGCATCTTGTCCTGCTCGTCGATCACGCGGAATCGGAAGCCGGGGTATTGACGGTCGAGGTCGGCGAGCAGTTCGGTGATCGTCGCGCCGGCGGCTTCGACCTCCCGCTTTTTGGTGTAGGAGAGTAGCGGACCGGGAATCAGCACCTTCATCGCATTTCGGCGGCTTCCACCGCGTAGATTTCAGGAAGATTCCGGGCGATGCAGGCCCATCGATGGCCTTCGTCACGGCTCATCCAGAGCTCTCCGCTCGTCGTCCCGAGGTACAGCCCCACGGGATCAAGCGCGTCCGCCGTCATGGCCTGGCGCTTCACCGTCCACCATGCCTGGCTCTTGGGCAGGCCGGAATCGAGGCGAAGCCAGCTCTTTCCGCCATCGCGCGTGACATAGGCGCCGGGCTTGCCTTCCGGGCTGGTGCGCGGCCAAACCGTCGTGCCGTCCATCGGGAAGACCCACACGGTGTCCGCATCGCGCGGGTGCACCACCATCGGAAAGCCGATGTCGCCGACCCGCTTTGGCATGTTCCTCCCGATGCGCACCCACTCGTTCGACGGCCGATCGATTCGGTAGATGCCGCAGTGATTCTGTTGATACAGCCGGTCCGGGTTGCTCGGACAGAGCCGGACGCAATGGGGGTCGTGAAAGGCGATCGTGGCGGGGTCGAACCCCTCGACCACTTCCATTCCTTTTACGATCGGCGCAAAGGTTCGGCCGCGGTCGACCGATTCGTGCACGCCGCCACCCGACATGGCCATGTAGAGATGCACGGGATCGCGCGGGTCGACGATGATCGAGTGCAGTTTCGGTCCATCCGGCGTGCCGTCCTGCACGCTGCCCATCCAGGTTCGGTACAGCGGATCGTCGTTGATGACGGAGAACGGCTCCCACGCGATGCCTCCGTCGTCGGAGCGGAAGAGTCCCTGCGGCGAGGTACCCGCGTACCACGCGTTCGGCTCGTTCGCGTGGCAAGGCGTGAGCCAGAACGTGTGGTCGACCACGCGGCCCGGCATTTTCGTATCCGGGCCGTCCGGTGCCTTGGCGAACGCGGGCGGCCGGGTTGCTTCCTTCCAGGTACGGCCGAGATCCGTGGAGTGATGGACGGTCGGACCGAGGTGACCGGTTTTCGTCGCCGCCAGGAGCGTTCGGCCGTCGCGCGGGTCGAGCACGAGGTGATTGACGATGTGGCCGAGGAAGTGCGGTCCGTCGACCCGCCAAGTCCTTCGTGTCGCATCGCCGTGAAACAGCCACGCGCCCTTGCGCGTGGCGACGAGCACCACCACCCGACGCGACGGGCGTCGGCGCGGGGCTCGCGTTGCGCGAGCGGATGGCCCCTGCTTTCGAGTTGCTGACTTCTTGGTCGTGCGCGCCATAATCACTCCTCCTTTGTGTGACGCCAAGTGAGACTCGTCATACGCCGCCCGGACGGAAGTCCATCTTGGCGACACGCACGGTGAAGCCTTTCGGCCCCCACCAATGCTTCATGCGCTCCGGGTCAGTAAACGCCTTCCAGACCAGATCACGCGGCGCATCGAATGTGCGCGAGATAACAAACTCCCAGTCGGTGGATCCCTTAGCGGAAATATTTTTTCTTTCGGCCATGTTTCTTCTCCTTTTTTTGGAGTTCGTGCAAATACTCGTCCAGGCGATCGAAGCTCTCGTCCCAGAAACGGCGATAGCGATCCGCCCACTCGGCGACCTCCTTCAGCGGGCTCGCCTCGAGGCGGCACGGCCGCCATTGCGCCTCGCGGCCGCGCGCGATCAGGCCGGCGCGCTCCAGCACCTTAAGATGCTTCGAGATCGCGGGAAGACTCATCTTGAAGGGCGCGGCCAGCTCGTTGACCGAGACCTGGCCCGAGATGAGGCTTGCAAGGATCGCACGCCGGGTAGGATCGGCAAGGGCCGCGAAGGTGGTGCTGAGACGATCAGGTGACACTCTGTGCTTAGCCATATGGGTATTTAACCTTAAGGTAAAATACAACCGACGGAATCGGTTGTCAAGCATTATTTTTGACTTATTAACCGACACGACCGGCGGGGAAGCGAAAAGAAAAAGGGACAGGCTACTTTTTCTCAGGGATTACTTTTTAGAGAAAACAGCCTGTCCCCTTTTCCGTTCGGCGGATGGGATCGTGTATAGGTTAATGACGGAAGGAACGGCTCGACTGAGTTCGCCGAAATCTCACCGAAGTCGGCCCGCGCCGGAGGAATGATGGGAAGGATTATACCGTTTTAGGTCGAACCGGTCAAGCCGCCTAGGTTCAGGAGCGACTCCTCACTGATCGGCCGTGCCGCTAAAGACCGGCGAGCCGTGATGATGCACCATCAGCCATCCTTTCGGCCGCCGGAGGAAGAGATTCGTCGCCAGTATCCGGCTTTGCTGCGATTCTCCGTTGTTCACCATGCGGACGTGTTCCATGCAGGTCACCCAGGCCAGATCGCCGTTCACGACGATATCCACATCCGTCACCTCGAACCGAATCCCGGTCGTGTGATTGAAGACTAGGACCCAACTGTCTCGGACCGCCGGCCAGCCGGACCGGAGGTCCCAGCCGGGATGGACGCACTTGACCGGCACGTCCGTCGCCCAGACGGATTCCATTTGATGGATATCCAGACTCTCAAAGGCCCGGTAGAATCGCTCATTCGCTTGTTCGATCTCAAACTCCTGATTCTCAAGGGAAGACATCGCGCCACCTCCTGGCCGGTTGCAAACGTCCTTCACCCTCGTGATATAATACCACCGCTTGCATCAATGGACAACCGATGAGCCCCTATTACCGCTCCTACAACCGGTACCTCAAGGAACATTTCCCCTGCAAGGTCTATAAGATCCCGATCGATGCCGGATTCAGCTGTCCCAATATCGACGGAACGGTCGCGTACGGCGGCTGCAGCTATTGCGACAACAAAAGCTTCTCTCCCAACTCCCGCACGGCCCCGCGGCCGATTCGCGACCAGATTCTATCCGGAATGGAGTTTTATCGAAGACGCTTCGACGCCGAAAAATTCATCGTTTATTTTCAGGCCTTCACGAATACCCACGGTCCCGTTGATCACCTAAAACGCCTGTATAACGAGGCGCTGGCTTATCCGAATGTCGTCGGCCTTTCGATCGGAACGCGACCGGACTGCGTCCCCGAACCCGTGCTGGATCTCCTGTCCGATTATCATGCCCGGACGCATCTCTGGATCGAGTACGGTCTCCAGAGCATCCATGACGGCACCATGGCCGATCTCAACCGCGCCCATTCCTATGCCCAGTTCCTGGACGCGGTCGAACGGACCCGACGGCGCGGTCTTCGCATCTGCACGCATGTCATCCTGGGCCTGCCGGGCGAAACGCCGGGGATGATGATGCAGACCGCGGACGAGGTGGCCCGCCTGAGCCTGGATGGAATCAAGATCCATCATCTCTACATCGCCAAAAACACGGCGCTGGCCCGGCTCCACGAACGGCAGCCCATTAAAACATTGTCGCTGGAGGAATACATCCCGCTCGTGTGCGACTTTCTGGAACGCATGCCGCTCGCAATGGTCGTCCAACGTGTCATGGGCGAATTAAACGCCGATTACGTCGTGGCGCCGCTCTGGGGCAAAACCAAATCCGAGATTCTTCGACTCATCGACCAGGAGTTCGAGCGCCGCGGAAGCCGCCAGGGCCAACGATCTTCGACGACCGTGACCTGAGATGACCCCAGTAAAAAATCGGCGGAGCCTTCAAAAAAAGCTGCTGAGCTGGTATCGCCGCAACCGGCGTGACCTGCCTTGGAGAAGGACCGGCGATCCCTACAGGATCATGGTTTCGGAAATCATGCTTCAGCAGACCCAGGTCGCCACGGTCATTCCGTACTATCTTCGTTTCATAAAAACTTTTCCTACACCGTCGTCGCTGGCCCGGTCCCCTCTGCAAAACGTCCTGAAGCTCTGGGAGGGGCTGGGCTACTACACCCGCGCCCGCAACCTGCACCGCGCCGCCCAGGCCATCCACGAACAATGGAACGATCAAGTTCCATCCACCGTCGAAGGACTTTCTTCGCTACCGGGAATCGGACGATACACCGCGGGCGCCGTTGCCAGCATCGCGTTTGACGTCAAGGCGCCCGTTCTGGACGGAAACGTCCGCCGCGTGTTCTGCCGAATCTTCGCGATACGGAAAGATCCGCGACAGGCCGCCGTTCAAGACCGACTCTGGGGACTCGCGGCAGACCTTCTCCCGGATCGAAACGTCGGCGACTTCAATCAAGCCCTGATGGAGCTCGGCGCCGCGGTCTGTCTTCCCCGAACGCCTTTCTGCTCCCTCTGTCCGGTGCGGAAATCCTGCCGGGCCTATCAATTAGGACTTCAAGATCGGCTCCCGCTCCGGATCGAAAGACGAACCGTTCCGCATAATAAAATAGCCGTCGCACTGATCCAAAACGGCCGCGGCTTATTGATGGGTCCGAGACCGGAAGGGGGACTCTTGGCCGGATTATGGAGTTTTCCAGAAATGGACGGGTCGAAAGCGACAACGCATCGGCGGATCGAACAGGAGATCGAGAAACGGTTCGGACTGGAGCCGAACCTGCTCCGGCCGCTCGAACCGGTCACACACACCTTCTCACATAAACGAATCACCTATCATCCTTATCTGTTCAACTGCGTCTCGGCATCCAAACGTTTACCAGAGCCATGGCGATGGATTCCGGCGGCCAAGATCGCCGATTATCCTCTTCCAAATGCGACCCGGAAGATATTCGATCAAATCGCAGTCGATGTCCAGCTCGCAAAGCGAGCGACTCCCCTGCCGCTGGCGGCGGAACGAGCGACGGTCTATCGCAAGAGGCCCAAATAATTTTCGAAAAATAAGTTCCAACAAACCCTGAAGCCTGGACCTGGCCGATTGAAGGACCGCGGCCGCCGTCCTATTTATCTTGACATTACGGACAAAGAGTATTAATCTGACACTACACTTTATCCAAACGGCAACGACCTCTCAAAACCGATCAAAGTAGTATCCTCCACAAGCTTGCTCGTTGCACTTCTCCCTGTTGTAATCTTCCATCCGGGCCTGTAAAACCAAGGCCGCGATTTAAATCCCGGAGCCGGAACCAAGGAGGCTCTGATGACAAGTCATTCCTCTTCCTTTTTTTCATCGCCCCTTACGGGAAATCCTTGCGCCTCCCGTGCGCCTCCTTCGCGGTTTTACCTTGAAAATTCAGAACACACCGAAGCCTATTGGAAAGAGAAAGGAGGTGCGGCATGAAACTGAGTCGGACGATACGCCAAACAAACGATTCGGAAGATATAAACACGGGAGGAATCCTTCTACTCCTGTTAGCGGCCGTGATTGTCTCCTTCACTGTTTCCTTGTGGCACGCCAATCGGCTCTCCCCGCAGCGTGTCGATCACGGTACGGTGCAGGAAACCCTCGGCGATCGGATTCAGGTCGTGGGACGCTTCGATCAGGATCGCCAAGCCAAGATTCAACAGCAATGGGACAGAACCGTGCAGCAGTTCCAGGCGTTTTGGATTGGACAACCGGCAAGGTTGCAAGAAACTCTCGGCCTGGCGATCGCGTATACGGCCCGGAATATCTGGATGGAACAAAAGCGACTCCGGACCGCCATCCCGGCCGCCAGAGAAGCGCTCGAACGATTTGACCGGGAGAAGACAACCCGCTGGCAGGAAAAACTGGGGACGGCCGTGCTCGCAGCCTACCGGCGCGCCCCCGAGGGAGGGGCCGCTTTTCAGGCGGCTTTTGAGCGGGAAACGATCCGTCAAAGAAAGGTCGAGGAGCGGACCGCCCGAGGTCTGGAGTCCAACCTCAATTATTTAATGACTCAGGAAACCGGACTTCGCGGGGCCGTTCCCCAGATGTACCACGAGGCCATCGAATCGGCCCATCGATCCGCCCGGATGTATGACGAATCACACATGGCATGGACACGACGCATCCTTAACGAGTTGAATGCCGATCTTTCCTGGAAGAGGCAGCCCGAGGATTACGTCCAAATGGCCGGCAGTGTCCGGGAAATCCTCGGTGGTTTTCGCGGAGTCGGCGGATTTGTGGAGTACGGCTGGCCGGCGCTGGCCGGCTTGCTGGCGGCCATGGCTTGGTGGGGAATAACCGTCCCCAAAGACCCAGTTAAGCCCCGATTTAGTGAGGAGGAGGGCCCAACGACCGAAACAACGACGACGCCTCACCAATGGAAAAAAGAGGCGGCCTGAAGACTGTGTCCGACCGACATCGATGCTCCGGGTTCGTCCCTGCTCACAACAACGCATGCAATCTCCCGATCTCGGCCATGACGGCATCCACGATCCGGTGCGATGTCTCGACGCTGTCGGGTTGATCATAGAATCGGCGGAGGTCCATCGGCGGACCGTAGGCGACCTTCGCCCGACGTCCGATTCGGGGGATCCAGGCGTCCCGCGGGAGGATCTTGTCCGTTCCCTTGACCGCCACCGGAAGAATCTTCGCCGGGCGGGCGTCATAGATCACCTTGCCGACACCCGAACGGCCCGGAAGCAGCCGGCCCGTTGTGGACCAGGTCCCTTCCGGAAAAACGACGAGCACGTCCGTTTTGAGGGCCTCGATCATCCGCTCCATGGATCCGACATCCCGCCGCCCACGCCGAACCGGGAAGGCCCCGATCATGTACATTACCCACCTCGAAAACGGCGGGGTGAAAAGCTCCTCCTTTGCGGCCGCGCGCCACCAGACAGGCGAGAATCGCGGCATGGCCGTGATCCCGATCAAAAACGGATCCAGGGCCGAGATATGGTTGGACAGGATCAGCACGCCCCGCTCGCCTCGCGAGGGGATATGCTCGCGTCCGAAAACCTCGACTCGATTGACGACTCGGAAAAGAAGATCCAAAAGGGATAGGGCCGTCAAATGCAGAAGATTGATTGCGAATCCCGGCCCCGTACGCTTCATGATTGCTTTATCTATTCCTCGGGGAATAAAATGTCAATAGTTATATCGAGAGCGTCTTGGATCAGGATTGCACGGAGGAGAGATTATGGCCGAGAAATTATTGACCGGCGAGATCCAACAAAGGCTGAAAGCACTGAACGGCTGGCAGTGGGCGGACAACGCCATTAAAAAACAATACGTCTTCGAATCTTTTATGCCGGCAATCCGATTCGTGAACCGTGTGGCCGAGCTGGCCGAGGCCGCCGATCATCACCCCGACATCACGATTAATTATCGAAAAGTCACGATGGTCCTCGCCACCCATTCCGCCGGGGGATTGACCCAAAAAGATTTCGCGCTGGCCGAAAAGATCGATGGAGCGGTGATCGAACCGCGTTAACGAGCCGGCCCCTCCAACGCCAGGAGGCACCGGGCCACTTTATGCGCGACCTGCTGCGGCGACGATAAATCGAGGACCGTCTGGAAAACGATGGCGTAGTGATCCGGGGTCGCCTCGGCTGTTTCCTCCAGCCCCTCCCGAAGGAGCGCCGCGCGGTACCGATCCACGACCGCCTTCAAGTGGTACCGGGCGACCCGGACCAGCTCATCATCCGCCATGTCCTCCGTCTGGTCGCCGGTCAGGAGGTTTCTCATCTCTTCCATGTCGACGCCGAACTGGCAGGCTAATCGCCCGTCGCCGAAAAGCTCCACCAGGCAATCGGCCTCTGGAAGGTTCAACAGCAACGACCCGCCATGTTCACCCTCGCCGGTGAGCCGCTCATACGACCAACCCAATTTTTTAAAGGCCGCCTCGATGTCATCCAGAAGCGGGCGATTTTCAGGACTGGACACGGGTCCCACCCTTTCCGGATTGTCTTAACCGTTCCAGGCGCATGCGGTTTTCGCTCAGCTTCGGGAGATGGTATTTTTCGTCGATCTCCACCACCCGTTCCAGAAGATTGATCGCTTCCAGATAAGTGGCGGCCAGATTCCAGGGATTTCCGGTCCGCCGGTCCAGGTCCAGCGCCCGTTGATAGTAGGAAAGCGCCTCGCCGTACCGTCCCTGCTGAAACAGCCGGTTCCCTTCTTTGTTTAAAGTCGAAGAGGACATGACATCCTTGCACGGGTCAGAAGACGGATTTTTTAGCGGTCTGTTACGGCTTGAGTTCCGAGATGGCCTCGCGCACGCGGTCTTCAACCTCGTCATGGATCAAATCGTCCGAAACGAGGTCCACGATGTCGTCTTCGGAAACCGTGATGAACTTGCGGGCCTTTCCTTTGGAAAGCGAGATCAAAAACAGACTGTTGCTGGCCGAGGTCGGGATAACAACGGTCACCTGGGGATCGATGGCCTTGACCATTTCGATGAATTTTTGCTTGCCCTCCTCAAGCTCGGACATCGTCCCCTCCCTCTTCGCACCCAAGTTCTTCCTTTTGAGCCTGCAGTCTATAGGCAGAAGCCCGCATCTGTCAAGTAGTCGCACTCCTGCTAAGGCGTCGGGCCGAATAATCGGTACCGGTTGCGTGCCAGCCAATCATAAAACCGGGAGGCGAGCCAGGGCACGCCGGGGAGGTAAAACAGCCACGCCAACCATCGGCCGCCCGCCAACTGCGGCAGCATCGCGCGGAACGCGTCCATGCCGATTCGGAGCTGTCCCCCGTTATCGATGAACAGCATGGCCCGGGGCGGCTCCCCATGCGGCCACAATCCCGCCGAATTTTCCCGGTCCAGATCCGGAAACCATTCCGGGAACTGGGGGTCCTGAAAGGCCAGATACCGGATTCGCCGATGACGGTCCCACCGGACGACGAGGCCTTGAGCCCAGCGGCAAAGCTCGCACTCACGGTCGTAAACCAGCGTGTTGGGGATAAGACGACTCATGCCCGATCTAGGCCCAAAGGCCCATGGCCCTTGTTCATCTAGGTCTTCTGCAATCCGTATTCGGGTCTTCCGGTGGATTGTTTAACCCACGGAAGGCGGCTAAAGTAAACATTAAATACACCCGATTCTCCGGGTGTTCAACTAAGAAAGGAGGTGTCCCATGACATGTCCGCGCTGTGAAGGATTGATGGTGGAAGAGAGGCTTGAGGATTTGCGAGACGATACCGGTCAGATCTTCTTCCATGCCTGGCATTGCATCGCCTGCGGCGAGATCCTGGACCCGGTGATCCTGTCCAACCGGCAACAGAACCCCAAGCCGATCCGCCACGGAAACAGAAACCTGCTGGTTTATAACTGAGAAACTCGCTCGGACGCGCATGTCGGACACGGGCAGATTCTGCGCAGTAGATCAAACGCGTAGATGCCCGTGGAATGCCCGTCGCTCCATTCGATATGAATGGCATACTGCCCCACCGCGCTGATTCGCAACGGCCGGATGTCCGGCGGGATCATGCCCGGGCGGATCATCTTTCGCCCCGTCCATTCCTCGATGCAAGCCGCGCAGTGGCAATGCTCCCGCAAATACGGCGCGGGATAAATCCCTTCATGGCCGTCGCTCCAGGCCACGCGAATCGAACCATCCTCCCGCTTTTCGATCTCAACCGGTTGAACCCGATCCATGCGTTCCTCCCCGCCTAAGACGGTTCTAATGGAAACTGCCGCCGTACCCATTCCACCGCCTCGTCGCGGCTCTTGATCGATCCTTCCAGCTGCGCGTCTTCCAGAAGGGTGAGAATCTTAGAAAAAAGGGGTCCAGGCGGATATCCCATTGCGATCAGGTCGTCTCCGGTCAGCAACCGCTCCGGCCGGATCTCCTCCGGCCCCAGCTCGGCCAATTTTTTTTTGCAAAATTCCCAATTCGTCAGATCGCCGTGACTGGCGAGACAGTCCAGCCGGTGAAGCTCCAGATGGTCCGAAAAATAGGGCTGGCGAAGAAATCGCTTGAGCGTGCTTTCCCTCATCCGCTGAACGTCTTTGAAACGGAGATGATCGCGGACCAGATCGGCCACCCGCTCGGTCTGCTCGTTCGAGAGACGGAGCCGCCCGCAGATGGTCTCGGTCATCCGCGCGCCCACTTCACAGTGGTTGTCGAAGCGGATCCGGTCCCGAATCGAAAAGGTCGGCGGTTTTCCGACATCGTGCAACAAGGCCGCCAGCGCCAGCTCGAACGACGGCCGGTTCAGGTTTTTGAGCAGGAGCATCGTGTGAGTCAACACATCCCCCTCCGGATGAAACTCCTTCGGCTGTTCCACACCGGCCATGGCCGAGACCTCCGGCAGAATCGTTTTCAGCAGACCGGTCTTGACGAGCAGGGAAATGCCGTCGGAAGGATTCGGTCCGGTCAGCATTTTTTTGATCTCGTCCCGGATCCGCTCGGCACTGATCTGTTGAATCTGTCCGGCCAGATCCCGGATGGCCGCTTCGGTCTCGGGCTCGATGATGTATCCGAAACGGGCCGCGAACCGGACGGCCCGCATCAGTCGGAGCTTGTCTTCCTCAAAGCGTTCATGGGGATCACCGATGGCTCGAATCACGCCAGCCGCAATGTCCCTCCGGCCTTCCACATAATCGATGATCTCCTTTTTCAGCGGGTCGTAAAACATCCCGTTGATCGTGAAGTCCCGTCGCGCGGCGTCTTCCCGATCATCGGCGTAATGCACCTCCGCCGGGTGCCGCCCGTCAATATAACGGCCATCCGAACGAAAGGTGGTCACCTCAAACTCAAACCCGTTCTCGATCACCTTGACCACCCCGAAGCTGACGCCGACCGGAACGGTCTTGAGAAAGAGCTTCATCACCTGCTCCGGACGCGCGTCGGTCGCCACATCGTAATCCTGAGGCTCGTGCCCCATGACGAGATCGCGGACCGACCCGCCGGCCCAGTAGGCCCGGAAGCCCGCTCCCCGGAGGACCTTGACGATCTTGACCGCTTTATCACCCATTGCGCTCATGAGGGTATATTCTACTGCAACCGCGCCGGGATTGTCACCCATCCTTCTTTTCGCCTCCGGCGGGTCTGACCACCGTCGCGACGGGAGCTTTGGGCGTGGTGGGTCCCCGAAACTCGTCGAATTCGAACTCCACCTCATCGCCCGGACGCAATTTTTCAAAATCCAGCCCTTCGAGATGGCTGTGATGAAAAAAAAAGCTCCGGCCGTCCGAAGCTTCAATAGTGCCGGATCCGCGACCGGCCTCGATCCTTTTGATTTTGCCTTTTAACTTCATGGGCCCAACCTGTTTTTCACCGTGTCTCTCTTGACCCGTTACTTCGCCGGGTGAGCGGTCGAACAGGTAGAGCAGCGGTGCATCCCGCCCATAACGGCCGCTATCAAGTCGTAGAGATATTCACGCTCCCCTTCATCCACCCAGCTCAGGTAGGCGCCTTCCCATCCCCTCAAATAGACCTCCCGCAGGAAAAGATAGACCGGCATCGACTCCTCGTATCCCTCACGCTTCAAGCGGTCTCGAATCCAGGCCATGGCCTGTCCGTGCGTGACGGTCCCGTGCTTCTCAAGGGCCTCGTCCGCTTCCGTCAAAATCCGCGCAAATTTATAAAAATCGTCCGGGTGCCCATCGAGATATTTCGTCGCGACCGCCTCCAGACCGAGGAGGTTCATCCGACGATCCGAAATCGGGATCTGTTCGTACGCCGGCCCCGACCGGCAGGCGGTCAGGCTCAATAAAACCACAAGCCCCGTAAGGAAAATCCGAAGTACGCACACAGCTTACCATATACGCCCATAAAAAATATCCGTCAAGAGGAAATAAGGATTCAGCGGATGCGGCAGGTTGATTTTAGATCCAAGATGCAGTATCCTTAGCCCAAAATTTCACGGCGCACAATGATTCCTCTCCAACAATTCTACGAAGAGATTAAAGACTGCCGTAAATGTCGGCTGTGCGAGTCTCGCACACATGTCGTGTTCGGCGAAGGCAACCCCAATGCCGAGATCATGTTCATCGGCGAGGCGCCCGGCGAGAATGAAGACCTTCAGAACCGGCCCTTCGTTGGCGCGGCCGGGAAACTGCTTACGGATCTCCTGGGCAGCATCGGCTTGAAGCGCGAAGACGTCTATATCGCCAATGTGATCAAATGCCGCCCGCCGGAGAACCGAAACCCCCAGACGGACGAGATCGATGCCTGTCTGCCGTATCTCTGGAAACAGATCGAGATGATCAAGCCCCGCGTGGTTTGCACCCTGGGCAATTTTGCGGCCCAGGCGCTTCTGGACAAGAAAGTGTCGATCACCAAAGTGCGCGGTCAGCATTTTCAGGTGAGGAACTTCCTGGTTTTCCCCATCCTCCACCCGGCCGCGGTACTGCATCAGGGGAATCTGCGCCCGGCTCTTTCGGAAGACTTTCAAAATCTGAAAAAGTTTCTGGCCAAAGGAATCCAGCCGGCCTCTCAACCCGAGCAGATGGGTTTCTTCTGAAAAACACACCCCTCCATTCCTGGAACGTTTCTCCGAAAGAAGCCGTTGAGATTCAAAAACAACTCTCGGCCCGAGTCATCCAGAGAAATCATCTCGAAACGGTGCGCTTTGTGGCCGGTGCGGATATTGCACTTTCCAAAAACCCGCCGCGGGCTTTTGCCGGCGTGGTGGTTCTGAGCTTTCCCGACCTGAAAATCGTCGAGGAATGCGGAATGGTTTCAAAGCTGACCTTTCCCTATATCCCCGGTTTGCTGGCCTTTCGCGAGGCCCCGGCCCTCTTGAAGGTCTTTGATCGGATCCGGCACGAACCGGACCTGCTGATGATCGACGGCCAAGGCATGGCTCACCCCCGAGGTTGCGGCATCGCATGCCATATCGGATTGTGGCTCGATAAACCGACGATCGGGTGCGCAAAGTCACATCTATTTGGAAAATACCGGCAACCCCCGCTAAACAGAGGGAGCTGGACTCCCCTTACGGGAAATCACGATCAACGGATCGGGGCCGTCGTGCGGACGAAAGATAAAACAAATCCGATCTTCGTTTCGGTGGGGCATAAGATCGACCTGCCTTCGGCCATCCAGTACGTCCTGGCCTGTTCCCAAGGCTATCGAATTCCTGAACCGACACGACAGGCGGACCATTTCGTCGCACGTTTGAAGCGGGAAAAAATTTAATGAGAAACCCAATAAAATAAATGAACTAGACCGCTCTATAGTCACCCGATCCCCCGGCGCCGCGGAATGCCTTTTCGCCTAAAATTCTTGTTGACAATTTTTTTTTAATCTCATACAATTTTCCTCCCATGCAAATTAAACATTTCATTCTGGCCTTCTTTATGGCTGCGGTCGTTCAGGCTTCGATCGCTCTGGCCGCCGAAGATGCCCCAAAACCGGCCGACGCTCCAAAGCCGGCTGCCATATCAAAACCGCCCGAAGCTCCCAAAGTGATCAGCAATCCCGATATCAGTGTGGATGTGCTCGACTATTCCTGGAAAAAAGGCTACACATGGGAGAACTTCAACAAAACCGAATGTGTCTGGTCGGCCAAGGTCAAAAACAACAACCCGGAACCGCGTCATATCTGTATCGATTATGAATTCCTGGATGAGGACAATTTACTGGTTTTTCACAACGGAAAATGTGAAGTCGTCCTGGGCAAGTCGGAAGGAATCATCACGAGCAGTATTATGGTTCAGAGCCGCTTGGTTGAGGATATCAAAAAAAGCAACGTCATCCCCTTGGAAGCTCACAAGCTCCATTCGTTTGTTCCCGCCCCACCTGTTTCTCAATAAAGAGTGACTAGGACGCCGATGGTTCTAATTTATCGTTGAGGCCCGTGTGTCGGCTGAGCGGATTCTTGCGTCTGTTTGGACGCGGCGGGAGCCGTTTCTTCGAAGGGGAACTCCAGACGATTGTCTCGGAGAGGTACGCGGGACGAGATGCGCACTTCGATCTTCCCGTTCTTCAAGTCTTGAACGCTTTCCAGCTTGAGCGGTTTCGCTTCATGAAGGATTGTTGCATTTTCACGATCTTCCGGCCGGAGCAAAGACCGCAGATCGATTTCCATCCGATGAATGACAGGCTGAGTCAGACCGCTCGATAGGTCAACGACCACCACGTAATCCTCATCCCCGATCTGATCGCCGAACGCAATCTTCCGGTCGTGATCAAACCAAAAAAAACCGTTCGGAATAATCGTATGCCGTTTGTTTTCTTCCGGGACCCAGACCCGATAGTGCTTCTTGCCGGCATTGCTTTCCGGATAGATGGGATGTCCGACCTCGGTCAACCATCCAATGGGATCATTTCGGTATGCGTCTTCACCCCGCATACGATTTCCAGCCGCTGAATCGGCCAGGTCATAAACCAGGACCAGATCACTCATCACGGGCGGCTCGGCCGTCTGCGGCGGGTAAAATTTTCGATAACTCAGAAACCGACCCGTTGGAGACTGCGTGTTTCCAAAACCGATAAAGGAATCGGCCTCTTCCCGGTTTTTCAGATCAATCAAGGTGGTCACGGGTGAGTGAAGGTTGGCTTCCTCGCCCATGACAATCAGCTTTCCCTGAAAGATGGAAAGATTGAAAACCTTAGCCGTAACATTGTCCAAATAAACGGGATACTGGCGGTTGTTGATTATGTCGGTGACCGAGAAAGTAAACTTAACCCTGCCGCCCGTTTTTGGATCAAACCAAGGCTCCCCCGCACCCGTTAAAATCGCTCGGTACTCTCCATCTTCGGCCGTGATTGACTTTTGAGTGTTGTCCTCCGCATAACTGTGGATCGTTGGATGAAATGACAAAACCGCCAACAACCCGAATAAAATTTGTGAAATAAAGGACATTGTTTCACCCAAAAGCCCGTCCCAGGCAATGATCACACGGGATCCCTTAGGGTTGTGCGGCCGATTTCGAGATCAACGCAGCGATCCGGTTAACACGTTTTCGGATGATCCAGTCGGCCAATCGAGGCGCCATGCTGTTCAGCCGGATGACAAGCTTGGTGGAGAACGGGAGAATCGACTCGACCCGCTTTTCCGCCACCATATCGAGGATACGGAATGCAATACGATCGGCCGAGATCGGACGGATCTCTTCACGGATACCCGGAAGGCTTAAAAAATCCCTGGACATGGGCGTATCCACAATGCCCGGACAGAGAAGGGAGATACCGACACCCGTGCCGTTCAACTCCATGCGCAACGCCTCCGAAAGTCCCACGACCGCAAATTTTGACGCGCAGTATCCGGTCTCCATCGGAAAGCCCCTTCTTCCGGCCGTCGAGGCGATATTCACGATGTGACCGCTCCTCTGCCGGAGCATCACGGGCAATACGGCCCGAATGCAGGTTGCGGTCCCAAAATAATTTACGGACATCATGGCCTGCAGTTCTTCGAGGCTCAATTCCAAAAAGGGGTTGAAGAAAATGACCCCCGCGCCGTTGATCAGGTAATCGATCCGGCTATAGCGATCCATCACCTGTTCGATCCCCTTCTGAATTTCAACGGGTGAACAGACATCGGCCGCCAGAATGAGGCCCTCCCGATGATCGTTGGTTCTAATTTCGGAGGCCAGGGCTTCCAATCGAGGCCGGTTACGGGCCAGGAGCGCCACCCTTGCGCCTTCGCGCGCAAAAGCCAGCGCAGTGGCGCGACCAATACCGCCGGAAGCGCCGGTGATCACCACGATCTTATTTTTAAATTTTTCTGCTGCTTTCACACCGTTTAATCAGTCACCATGCCGATCCGAATCTGCTCCCCTTCGATCTGCACGGGATAGGTTTGGACTTGAACGGCAGGATTCATCGGGGAACAACCCGTCTTCAGATGAAATTGCCATCGGTGCCATGGACAGGTCAGCACTATCCCCTGGACGGTTCCGGCCACCAACGGACCGCCTTCATGCGGACAGAGATTGTCAACGGCATAGAACTCGCCTCCGATATTAAACAAGGCGATCTCGATTCCTTGGACATAAACGACGCGGGCTCGACCGGGATCAATCTCGGATGTTTTGGCCACCGTAAAAAACTTTGTCTTCAGACCGCGACCATCCTTTCCTAGGCACAACCACAACCGCCCGATCCGCATCCGTGCGCTCCCCCCATTCGGGGAGGGCCGACGTTTCCCTCTACTTTTGAGGCAAAGGTGGAAAAGAGGCGCTGAATTTTATTCGTCCCGCAGTGAGGACAAATCGTCTCGCCGGCTTGAACATGAACGCTTTGTAACAATGTAAACGACTGGGTGCAACGTTCGCACCGATATTCATACATCGGCATGAGATGGAACCTCCTTCTCGCTGTTTAGCATAATTTTAATATGGGGCCGTCAAAATTACAAGACTAAAATCGACAGGGTTTGAGAGGAATCCGAACTTACGTCGGCAGGCTTTTGGGGAAAAAACCTTCAAAAAACTTCCGTTCCGTATCGGTAAGCTGGACCTTGGATGAGGAATCTTGGAAAACCGGAGAAGCGGAGGCTGTCGGCGAGGTCATTTTCCGACCGGAAATCAATACGGGATCCAAGAGAAGCCCCCTTTCATGATTCAGTTCCACGGCGCGGTACTCATAGAGATCGATATCAAATGCGATGAAGGCGATGGTCTCCTGCAGGGTCGTCGAAAAAGAGGGAGCAATCAGGGTCGCACGGGGCGACGGCGAGAATTCCACTCCTTGCTTATTAAATAACCGGATCAGGAGCGAGTGGTGACGAACGATCCAGTTTAATTGTCCAAGAGCCTTCAAAAGAATGGCATCTTCTTCCACGATGGAGGATATCAGCAACACAAAACGTCGTTCCTCATCGACCCCGAGACAGAGCGGCCCCGATTGGGACCCCAAGTCTTGCTCCAACAGCTCGATCTTGCCGGCCAAATCCTGAAGCTGGGTCAGCACGAGTTTCTGAAGAGCCGTGTTATCTTGCAGAACAATTCGTTGTAGTTTCATTGTCCCTCCACGATGTCCGCCGCGCGATGGAGCCAATCAAAAAACGAAGTGGCGGCCGCAGATCGAATGGGGGCCATCCCCGTCTCCTGTTGAAGATTCCGGGCCGCAATGGAAAAACCCACAGAGGTTTGAGCGGTTTGATCCAAAAGGGCCAGCGGCACCTTCGCCGCGATAGAGCGCTCAATCAGCGGATCCTCCGGAATCACTCCATACCATTCCAAAGTTTTTCCTAAGAATCGCGTCACCGCGTCGCTTAATTTATTCATACAAGCCGCCCATTCCTCTTTGTCCTGCTTTCCGAACCCAAGAAGGCCGATCCGTAGACCGGGCTGAAGACGATACAAATATTTACAGACCCGGTAGGTCTGAAGAATCGTATCGGCATTAAGATCCACGGATAGAATAACGCCTTGTCCAAGACCCACCCATTTCTCAAAAGAGGGATTTTCTTCGTAAACGGCATGAATCAGAATCTGCTCCGCTTTCTCTTCCTCCTGGCGTAAAATTTGGAAGAGAATCTGCTGCTCTTCCAAGGCGAACCCTCGGAGTTCATCCGGACACAATCGAAAACTCAAAATCTTCATTCCCATCGGACCATCCAGAACGATCTGTTTCTGCGATTGTTCCAACAGGTCGTTTAACGACGGCTGAATCTGGGCGGTTCCAAAGACTTTATCCAGCGCGGGCAACGGTGCCGTCTCGATCACCAGCACTTGCCGTCCGCACCGCGCCAGCTCGACGGCCAGGTTGGCCGTAAAAAAGGCCGACGGCAGCCGAGGAACAAGACTGAGGGTCAACCAGACCTTTGTTCTCAAATTCACAGCCTGTCCAAACTTCCGAGCCGGTGGGTTCATCCGATTGAATGCCGGCGTGGCAGCGGAACCGGAGAGAAAAAGATGCGAGATATCATCAAGACCTTTTCCCAGCCTTTTCTTTGAGTCCATCCGTTGGTCCTCGATTATAAAACGGATCGCTTCGATGGATCCGGAAGAATTTCTTCGATGAGAATCGGACCCAAAAATTTCTGGGCTTCGATCTCCGGAATTCCCGGCACCGCTTTTTCCGCGATGGCCCCGATGGGAACAGCGGCTTCCTGAAGGACGACCTCTTGGGCCAGGGCCATATAATCCACAGCCCCCTTCGCATGGGGGTCAAACTCGGTGATCGGCAAACCGTGGCTGGCCGCCTCCCGAAGTCTTACATTGTTACGAATCATCGTCTTAAAGGTGCGGTCCATAAAGTGCCGTTGCACTTCACCTAATATTTCCTGAGCAAATCGCATGCGACTGTTCACCATCGTGGCCAGGGCCCACACCGCCACATCATGACCGGTATGTCGGGCTACAACATCGACGATCTCAATCAACTTTGCCAGACCATGAAGGGAGAAAAAGCTCATCTCAACCGGAACGATCGCCTCATCGCTGGCACGCAATGCGTTAAAGGTCAACATCCCCAGACTGGGCGGTGAATCAATGATGATGTAATGATAGGAACGCCGCAAGGCCTCAATCGCAGAGAGCAGCCGCTGCTCTTTCTGTGAGACCGACGCCAGAAGCGGCTCCGCCGAACTGAGCGTAATATTGGCAGGAGCCAGATCGAGATTGGGACAGATCGATTCATAGATCACATCATCCAGGCAAGTGGCCTGCGTTAAGACCTCCGTCATTCCTTTGGTAAGATCCTCCGGTTTGAGGTTCAGCCCGAGAGAAGCATGGCCCTGTGGGTCCAGATCAATCAAGAGCACACGCCGGTTCAGCTTCGCAAGAGAAGCCGACAGGTTAATCGCTGTGGTTGTTTTACCGCATCCCCCTTTTTGATTAATGATTGAAATCGTGCGCATATACTCCTCCTTTCAACATCGGTGAATGGACATCCTCCGATGGGAACAGAACCTCAACCGATGATCGAATTCCGATCGCCGATCGACAGAAAAGTATTATGACGCCTTATCAATCTGTTGGGACGGCCCATGACTTTTGTGGATCTTTCGATACTTGCTAAGCTCTTGAACGCGTTTCTGCCACTTATCTACGGCGCGTTGGATTTCCGCGACCTCGACGATCCACTGCTGACCGGAGATCGCCTCAAATACCGTTCCCTCGTAAAATACCAGGACCATGTCACCCGTTGCGACAAGCGTCAGCTCCGCGAGCGGACGCTTGACAGTCGGAAGAAGCCTCTGAAGCTCTCCGATGCTTTGACGAATGCGCTGAAGCGATACACCGGCATCCAATAATTTTTTCGCTGTCTTGAAAGAAACAAGATCTTGGAAGGTATAGCGGGAATGGCCACCCGATGTGCGAGAACTCGGTTTGATTAGACCACTATGATCCCAGTGCTGTATTTGGCGCCGGGTCAAACCGATGATTTCGCTAACCTCATGAGAGGTGAAGAAGACTTTTTCATTGTTACTCATCGTTGCTCATCGAATTCTCAACGATCCACCCGTGTTCTTTATAATACGGTGCGGAATAAAAGTCAAGAAAAAAGCACATTTTGTTTAAAAGATGTGCAAATTTACTAATATCGTTCTGTAACTAATTGAATTATTTTAATTTATCATAAAAAACATTTGCACAGGATCCTGTGGATTTGATAGAATTAGTGCTTACAGAGGTTTGACCGTTGAAAGAATCTCGGTCAATTTTCCAATCGAAAGAACACCCTCCGGCACATCCGGATTATGACCTCGATTGAGATAGATCGGAATAAGACCCGCCGCCGCGGCACCCATTACATCGTCTTTTAAACTATCGCCGACGTGAACCGCTTCACGGGGCTGGAGATGGTGGTGTTGCAATGCCTTCAGAAAAATCTGAGGATCCGGTTTAGCTGCACCCTCTCGACTCGAAACCTGGATCGAGTCCAAATATTCAAAGATCTCCAAATCCGTACAGACCGTGAGGATTCGCGAATCAAAGTTTGAGATAACGCCCAGAACAAATCCGGCTTTCTTCAGATCGTGAAGTGCCGCACGGGTCTCCGGATAGAGTTCCCATCCCCGAATACCGGCAAAGGCTCGAAATACCTCCTCAAAATATCGATCAAAGTTTCGGATCATTCCGACTCTCCGGAAGACTTCGAAAACAACAGCGTACCACCACTTTTTCTCCGACCGTCTCAGAAGACCCGCCTGGAGTCTTGAAAAGGCCAGGGGCGGTGCTTTCGGAAAAATCTCGCGAAAGGCTTGCTCGATCGCCTCCGGTGTGGTCCGTACACCATAAGGTCTTGCAATTTCCCAATAGACCTGTCCCACTCCGCCCCGCACTTGGAATAGCGTTCCAACCGCATCAAAAAAAATCGCCCTGGCATAAATAGAACTGGACATATTGTGGACACCTATGGGCAGAGTCTGTAGCCCATCTAGCGAGCAAAGCGAGCGAGAGGGGGAGGCTCCGTCTGGCTCCGCCAGCGGAGGGGGCGACGTGAGCCCCTATGAAAGACGCGCCAAAACACTCCGGTTGACCTCCTCCATTTTAGAGCTGCCTCCCAAGATCTCGACCAGTTTCATTGCAAATTCCATGGCGGTGCCTGGGGCACGGCTTGTAACGATATGACCGTCCACAACGACTCGATCCTCGCTGTACTTCACCTCCGAAAGATCTCTTTGAACCGATGGATGACTGGTAATGTTTTTCCCGTCAAGAAGTCCGACGGCCGATAGAACCAGCGGGGCCGCACAAATGGCCGCGAGGTAACAACCACGGCTCTCCATGTCTTGAAGAATCTGTCTGACCTTTGGATTCTTCTTTAAATGCTCGGTTCCGGCGGACCCTCCTGGAAGAACGATCATATCGAACGAATTCGCGGTGACGGAATCAAGCAAGACATCCGAAGCCACCCTGATCTTGTTTCGGCCTTCAATTTCACCCTTGACCGTCCCGGCAACCGTCACTTCAATTCCAGCCCGACGAAGTATGTCGATCACGGTCACGGCCTCGATCTCTTCAAAACCGGGCGCTAACGGAACCAATACCCTCTTCATAACCCCCTCCTTTAACGGTGCTATTGTATGGAGCTACAGGTATCGATGTCAAACAAAACGAAAGGCCCAAGCGCTCCGAAGAGGACTTGGGCCTTTACGTAGGGCACGCAAGGGTCACGCGGGGTCTACCCGTGAGAGATCCGATAGGATCTCTGTTTTAAAATTAACACGGAATTATAAATTGTCAAGAACTTCAACTAATTGAAAAACAAAAGCATTAAATCTATTTTGATCTCTCTAAAAACCCATTTCAGTGGGCCATTTTTTCGAAGAAATTTTGTAACCATTGACTCCGCGCAAGAGAGGTGAAGAGCTGAAATTTTTTAACCGGAAAGAAAACGAAGGGAAGGCAATCCGCTACCGGTAGCGGGGAACTTTTGGGTCGACTTTCAGCGACCAGGCATCGATCCCGCCGGCTAGGTTTTTGACGTTTTTGAACTGCCGGTCTTTTAGAAAGCGGGTCGCCTTCAGGCTTCGTACACCCATATGACAATACACGATGATCTCGGCATCCGGGTTGATTTCCGTAAACCGTCGGCCCAGCTCACCCATCGGGATGGTCACGGCGTCATTCAGACGATTGATCGCCACTTCCCAGGGCTCGCGGACATCCAACAAAACGACTTTCTCCTCGCGGTCGAGTTTGGCCTTCGCCTCTTCCGGCGAGATGTTCAAGGACGGGTCTGATTGAAACATATTGAAGAACATATTTTTATCATAAGTCAGCCGTTCGGGCTGGTCAACACTTTTTTACAGCAAAACAAAAGGCTCACCTGAACAAGCGTGAGCCTTTCTTAAAACCACACGGGACGGTCTCAATGCCCTTTACTTCGTCAACTTGATCACGCCGGCCTCTTTCTTCCCGTTGCGATCCCAGTAGCTCACGGTCACTTTCGAATCCGGCTGCAATCCGTCCAGTCTCAAACGCTCCCGCCCCCTCTTAAGCTGCGTCTCGGGAGTGATCACGAAATTCTGTTCCCCGCGCCGGTTCTTGATGCTGAAGGTATGGGCCGTCAGATCGACGTCCTTGACCGTCCCGGTGATATGACGCACGGCGGCCATCTTCATCTGCCCATCGACAACGGGCCTGACCTCCAATGAACTCGATGCCAGTTGTTGAGCCACCACTGTACCGACCAAAAGAAAACTGACAAGACCCGAACCAAAAAACGCCAAGGTACGATACATCGGCCACCTCCTGTGGTTGTTGAACTTCGTTGTGAATTTGTCCCGTGCGCTGAGAGCAGATTGCAGGGTCTGTGCCAAGCTTCAGCGCAGTGAGGCGTCGGGCCGAAGTGCAATGAAACTTCGAGGATTATTCTAAAAGAGGTTTTTAAAAGTACAGACAACGGGTGGATCGATATGTCTCATCATTCAGGTCGGATGGCAGGATGGGACTTCATCGTTCATAATATTTCTGTGATTTGTGTTCGCCCCCGCAACGCGTATATTCGATCTGCATCATTATATATAGGGGGATAGGGGGTGTAATTGTAGGGGTTTAAATTCTGAGGACACCATACTTAATTCCCGGCAGGCTCCCCTTCGGCCTCGCGCGCGGGGGATGATGAAGGGGTCATGTCCGCCGGGCAACTTAACGCTCAATAATCGTTGCCGCGCCGGTCTTCTTCTTTCTTCAAGTCCTGCATTCCCTTATCGGAGTCCTGCTTGATCTTCTCGCTGTCGGGACGCTCGGGCGGCGTCGACGCGCAACCTCCGAGCCATACCGTTACCAGGATTAAAAAAATCCCTAAGAGCACAACGGCCGTTTTAAACCTGTGTGATTTCATTTGTCTTCCTTTCCGTAGATGAACTCGGCGATCTGACGACCGACGTCATCGGCCACTTCTCGCTCGGCCGTCCGCAACGCGCGAGCCTCGGCCTCCAACGCCGTCAGGTGCCCTTCCCGTCCTTGTCGAGCCACGCTGCCGATCACTTGCTGCGACGCCTTGTCGGTCAGATCAAACGCCGCCGACCAGCGCACAAAATGCGTCCGCTGCGGTCCGCTCGCCGGCATCTGCACCGGTTCAAGAGTCACCGCGCCTTTGACCAACAGATCGGGCTGGAGATCGGAGGCGGCCGGCCCCGCCGAAACGACCGGCAGTCCCTGACGGTTCAGCCCTTCCACGATGGCCACCCGAATCGGCTCGCTGTTTTCGCCGGTGACTTCGACCATGATTCTAAAATTTTTCGCCAGAAACTCCCGAAGGTCCCGGTTGATGACGGCCAGGCTGACCCCGCTCTCGGATCCTTTCCCGGTCGGGTTGACGACGCGGAGCTCCGTGTTATAAGCCTCGCGGAGCAGAAGATTTTCGACCGCCGAATGGAGGGCTCGGACCGTTTGAAGTTTGTGGTCCCCCTCTTTGGCCTGTTTTAAAAGCTCTTCCACCTTGAGATCCAGCGAGGTGATCCGATCCCGAAGGGCCGACGCGGCGTGTTGTCGGTCCATCACGGCCAAGACATAGTAGATCGCCTTGGATTCATCCAGCCAGGTCTCGGCGATCGTCACGTTTTCCAGCACCTTCTTGGTCGAGACCTCCGTCGCCTGCTCGATGTTGATCTGTCGGCTGTCCTCCGTCCGTCCTTTGGCATCCGACTGGAAATACTTTTCCCATTCCTGCGTCTTGGAGTTGATCTCGGCCGCAAAGATCTTCGAGATTGCGGCGTAAGCCCGGTCCTCCGCCGCCTGACGGGTGTCCGCATAGCCCACGCCGGTCAGGTAAATGACGGCGGGATATTTTTTGCTGGATCCATTGACCCAATCCGGCGGAGCGGCCGCGCGAACGAGGGAGACCAGGCCGAGAAACACGGACAGTCCGGTGGTCAAAATAATCCACCCGCGCAAAACACGGGGTGAACTTCGATGTCTGGTTCGTTCGGAACCCATAACGTCCCCTCTTGTCCTAATTTAACGGCCGAGGATCCGGTATCCCAAGAACCGCTTCTCTCCGGCTTTCAGCGTCATCGGCGGAAAGGTCTTTCGCTCGATCAATCCGCCGCTGCGGTCGTAATACTCCACCGCAACGGTATAACTTCCGGGCAGCACCACCACCCGGGCCAATTGAATCCGATCCGGCAGCGTCCGCCAGCTGCGCTTGTCCGACTGTTCCGAAGCCAGGGAATAGATGTTCGTGCCGACATCCGCCAAGAAACCGGCCAGCGAATCGTCACCCCTTTTCTTGGCCACCTCTTTGCGGATGGCTCGGGAGGCCAGATACTTGGCCGTGGCCCGGGCAATCGCTTTAGCCGTGATACGGGCGATGCGGTCTTCCAGGTTTTTCTTCGCGATGGCGGTGATGTCTTCGGCCAAGAAGACCCGCTGAGAGATGGCGCCGCCCGAAGCGGCTTCCCCGTCCGCCGGAATCAGATGCACCTCGGCCGTCCCGACCTTGTCGGGCAGCGGCACGAATTTCGGAAGGGCCACGCGAAGGATATAGGTCCCGCCCTTCCCATCCGGGATCGGCGCAGTGATGAAGAAATCCTCTTTGATCGGAGACCGGCCCGTGTAACTGATAAAGACCAGCTCGCTTTGACCTTGCAACTCCTTTTCGGTCATCCATCGCGTATCCGGAAACTGTTTGAGATAGTCCTGATGCTCTTCCGTAAAAGACAACGCCGCGGTAACCCTCAGGAGGTCGGCCGGAAGCGGCGTCGGCATCGGCGTTCCGTAGTTCTTGCGGTAATCGCCGTAGGCCTCGTAGGCCTTGCGGTACGAGATAAAGGCGTCGTTCAGTTCGCCCTTCGCCTCATAGAGAATACCGCTCAAATACTGGGCCAGCGCGTCCTGCTTGTAGACATTCTTCTTTTCATACTTGTCGTTGAAGAGATTTAACTTGTGATCCACCTTCCGGGCCTCGACCAGCGTCTCGTCCCACTCACCGAGATAGACGTAATTGAGCGCCTGGATCACATTGATCATGACCTTTTCGAAATCCTCCCCTTCGTACGGGAGGGTGTTGTCGTTGGTCAGCATGGCGCCGCTCTCGGCCGAGACGCTCTTGGTATAGAGCTGGTCAATCCGGTCCTCGGCCTGGGCCAGGACCTGATTGCTCTCGGCATACTGACCGGCCAGATGCAGCATCATGCCCCGATCAAAATCGTAGAGAACGGCATTGCGTTCGCCGTATTCGGCCTTGTGTTTAACGATCACGGCATCGGCCTCGGCGAACTGCTGCCGGGACTGAAGGTTGTCCACTTGGACGTAATGTTGCACGGGCGGGCCGCAACCCGACAGGACCATCAGAACTGAAACGACAATACCCCGCACAATCGTCGACGCGACGCCTCGATGATTGAATTCCCCCATGGATGTGGCTTTCGGCAAGGGATGGATTAAAATCCGAGACGGCTCTTCTCGATGATCTTTTTGATTTTTTTCTGTCCGGACCAGACCTTCAGATTTTTCTCAACATCAAAGAGTTCCAGGTCCACCTGATAGTAGACCGCCTTCACACCACCGGCCTCATCCAAAATCGAATTAATTGCACCCTTGAGCATGTAATCGGCGCCGATCTCTTTCCCAAGGCCTTTCGCCGTCTCTTGGGAAGACTGGGACTGCTGCTCCTGACGTTCCTCGCGTATCTCCTCGCGCTCGGACTTGGCCGCCACGAACTGAACCCGGCCGTCGTTGGTCAATTCGCGCTCCAGGTCTTTTGTGAACGTTTGAACATTAATGTGCTCGGTGCTCTTATTGGTAACGGTCCCGACGATCACCGTCGGCGCCTTGTTTCCATGCTCCTTTGAAAACCGTTCGATCCACGGCCGGGACAGCACGTCCTTGATCATCTCCTCGGACACCAGACGGGAATCGGTATCGTTCCACCGGCCGGACAGATCGGTCGTTGTATCGACGCCGACCCGCTCAACCTTGGTCGTCGCGCAGCCGATGAGACCTCCCAACAGTAAAACAAGCAAAACTCCAATCGGTCGCATAGATTTTCTCCTTTTTTACCGAAACTTTTTATGCATCTCTTCCATCAGGTCTTCCATTTCCTTCATCCGGTCCGCGATCAGCCGGTCAAGATTGTAAGGTCGCTTCTCCGTCAGAATCTGAGCCGCCGGTTTCTCCTCTTTCGATGGGGACTTCGCATCGGGCGGAGGTTTCACGGACTCGCCCGCCGACTTTTGAACCGGCGTAATCGGCTTTTCCACGGTCGGAGGGGGCGTCGGAGAGGGTGCCTCGGTTTTCTCGACCGATCGGGGCGCCGTCGCGGAGGATGCCGCCGGAGATTGCGAGGGGGATTCGTACCCGACGGTCACGCCTTGCGAGGCCAACCAGTGTTGGGCCACGCTGGATTTGAGCGCGAAGTTGATCGAGGTGATGGTCAATCCGTCCGCCGCTTTCCGTGAGATCATCGTGTTGACCCCCACCATGGCTCCCCGTCCATCGAGAAGCGGCCCCCCGGAATTACCGCGGTTCAGACTGGTTTCGGTCTGGAAAATATCCTTGCCCTTGACCCCGTTAAAATTCTCCATCTCGGCGCTGATCGTTCCGGTCGTCAATGACCACAACCCGCCGGTTTCCGGATGTCCGATGGCCACGACGGGATCTCCGATCGCCACGTCCTCCGGATTTCCAAGGGACACCACGGTCAACCCGGCCGGCGGGTTCTCCATCCGCAGCAGGGCCATGTCCAGAGACGCATCAAAGGCCACGAGCTTGGCCTCGACACGGCGGGCCAGATCCTTGTCCATGTTCCCGGTCACGCGATCCGGTTTTAGGAACAGGCTCAATCGCCGGTACGGTTGGTTCGTCTCCTTGTTGATGACGACATGCGCGTTCGTGATCACCAGCCCGTCGGCGCGAATGATCGAACCGGTCCCCCCGCTGCCCAGGCGGCCGTCATCGCTGGCCAGGATCAGGACCACCCCCGGCCCGATGGATTCATAGATTTCCTTGGGAGTATAGGCCCCGGCCGCGTGCGCAGAAAACCCAACGGCCGCGAAGAGCAGAAGAGCGGTCGCGATGCGATGATTCCGTTTCATGGTCGCTTGTCCTCTTGGGAATTACTGGCCCCGTTTTTGCTCTTCGGTCGCAAGGCTGTCGAACGATTTTTCCGCGTTCTTCTTCACATAATCCCGGACGGACGAGTTTAATTCTTTGACCTTGTCCAGGCTGTTCTTGAAATTTTCAAGATCCAGACGGGCCAGAGAGTAGATCGTATCGTCCGAAGGATCCGTCCAGTGATCGATGATCATCACCCCGTTCAACGTCGCGGCCGAAAAGGTCTTGATCGCCTGTTCGACATACTGCTCTTCGCTCGTGGGCGACGCGCTGGTCACGGCCCCCCCGCCCGTCGTGGAGGCGGAGTAATCCTTCATCAGCGAAGCGGTGTAGGTCTCGAAGATCTTGGTGATCTCGGCGCGGGCCCGGTTCTCGGACGTGGTCTGCGCCAGCGGCCGGTTCCGCACCCCCGTCACGGCCCCGACCCCGTAAAATACTTTGTTGCCCGCATCGTTAAACGCCCCGCTGCCCTTGGTCACCCATTCCGGCGGCTGGGCGCCGGCCGGGTGTCGACCGGCACAGCCCGTCATCGAGATCGGCAGCAGCGCCGCCAAGACAAACCCGAGAATGATTGCCCTTGAACTCATTTCTTTCATGGCCTCCTCCTTATGGATACCGTTGATCCAATAAAATATCCTTAACAGTTTAACACATCAGAAGACATAATGAAGCGACAAAATCGGACCGCTCATGACATCCTTATCCCTGTAACAGGAAAACGGGGGGGGTTGTCCGCAGGAAACTTTACCCGAGGGATAATCGATCCGATGGTAACCAAATCCCACCCCTGCCACCAACGGCCAGCGGATGCCGGCATAGCTCAGTCCTCCCTCGATCAAAAACCCCTGGATCAAGGCCAGATTCAAGTACGCCGCCCAACGTTTACTCGTGAGAGGATAATCCAGAAGGAGTCCGGGGCCGACCTGGCCCAACACATCCGTCTTCGTGCAACCCGTGCAATTAAGATCGGTCGTTTGCTGATTCCGCATATAACCGACATAGGGACTCACGCCCGTCAGGATCGTATAACCGATGGCCAGGTCCAGTTCGGTCACATCCACCTTCGAACTTTGAGAGAACAACGGACTTGAAAAAGAAGACGGCTGTTCCGCAACATTGAGACTCACGGCCGACGCCTCTGCACCGACAAACCAATGACGGAACGAAACGTTCAATACCGCCGCCGGCATCCAGGCCCCACCCAGAGTAACATTCATCTCCTCCGCAGCCGCCGGCGGGGCTAAAACAACGACAAGGAGCGAAAGGGTCAGAACCCGCCCAAGACAGTCCGGTCCGCGGCGGCTTCCCATCGTTCAGTCAACACTCCGTTTTCGGTGCAGGTCATGGAATGGCGCGTCTTTTTTTCCGGACAGGAAGAAGTCCAATTTGCCCTCGCGGCCAGAAATTAAACGGACAAGGGATCTTTCAGAACTATAAGGAGTTTCCTTGCGATTGTCAAACAATTCCATCTCCAAA
>JACQBZ010000007.1 GCA_016194285.1 Nitrospirota bacterium
CATTCACTCCATGAAAAGTTCGATCGCATTCTAACACCCGCTCAAGGGGGTGTCAAGGAAACGGCCGCGGTCTCTCGCGTCACCGTTTTTCGGTGACGCACGACCCATCGCTTGATCCACCGTCGCGGATCAAACGCGGTCCGGATCGCCTCATTTTTCCCTCGGAGAATCGCTAGGAACTTTTTTCAATCGATGCAGAGACTCATTCCTGGATGACGATCAACCGATCGGAGAAAAATTTTTGGAAGTTTTTCTACTTTTTTCTTGACAAACACGAAAATTCAGATATATTTACAATTAAATGATGATGACGGAATGTTTTGAAGACGATCGCGAGGTCGGGGCTTCGGCATTCATGAGAAAAAAAGAAAACGGAAAAGAGAATTTGATGGACACCTCGACGGTCATCAGCGGGGTGAGGAGGTGAGAGCGATTCAAAAGATCTCACAGAAGCCACGAACCCGTGACGAAAGGTGCAAGAGATCATGGTCTCAGCGGCCAAGGAAGCCAAAGCCACCATCGTTGAGATCTCCTTCCACAAATTCAGTCCATTTGGTATCAGCGGTGTCGTTGTCATCGCCGAGTCCCACATTTCAATTCACACCTGGCCCGAATACGGATACGCCGCCATCGACATCTTCACCTGCGGCGATGTTCTTCAACCGGAAACGGCCGCGGACCTTCTGATCGAAAAGTTTCAGTCGAAAGATCCTTCCATTGTTGAGCTCAAGCGCGGCATCCTGATCCGCGGAGATGCCAAGCTCCCTCACAAACCGGTGAAAGAGGTCGTGGAATATGCCCGAACCAAAGAGCTACAAATGGTTCCTTGATTTTCTCACCCCCGATGAAGGGCACATGCATGGGGTGGAGACGATCCTCTACGCCAAGCAGACGAAGTATCAACAGATGGAGATCATGGTCACCCGGAACTACGGGCGATGCCTTGTCCTGGACGGCAAGATGCAGTCCAGCGAGTACGACGAGTTCATCTACCACGAGGCCCTGGTTCATCCCGCCCTGCTCACGCATCCCAATCCGAAAAAGGTGTTCATCGTAGGGGGTGGCGAAGGCGCCACCCTTCGCGAGATCCTCCGGCACAAATCGGTCGAGCACGTCCTGATGGTCGACATCGATCAGGAGGTCGTGGAGTCCTGTAAAAAATATCTGCCGGAGTGGCATCAGGGTTCCTTCGACGATCCGCGGACCCGGCTTGAGTTCCGGGATGCGCGAAAGTATCTCGAGGAGACGAAGGACGTTTACGATGTCATCATCATCGACATCTCGGAGCCGATGGAAGAGGGCCCGGCCTATCTCCTCTACACCAAAGAGTTCTACCAGATCGTGATGGACCGCCTGAGCAAGAACGGCATCATCTCGCTCCAGGCCGGAACCACGTCGTTGACGTCGCTGCTCTGCTTTTCGGCGGTGTATCAAACCTTGAAGTCGGTCTTCCCAATCGTTCGGCCTTATCAGGCGATCATCCCCTGCTTCGGCCTGCCGTGGGGATTCGCCCTGGCCTCCAAGCAGGTCGACCCGCAGAGTTTCTCCCAGGAGGAGATCGACAAGCGCATCGCCGATCGGTTGAAAGTCGAACTTCAGTATTATAACGGCGAGATTCATCACGGACAGTTTCTTTTACCCAAACACATTCGGCAACATGCGGAGCGGGAAACCCGAATCATCGAGGACAACCATCCGCTGTTCGCGTACGACTGATCCGCGCGGCGGCCGATACACATGGACCCGGACGAACAACTTAAAACCCCTCTCTTTGACGCGATGGTCGCTCTGGCCGAATCGCGGAAGGTCTCGTTTCACACCCCCGGTCATAAAAGCGGAAAGGGCATCTCGACCCGCTTCCGAAAATTCGTCGGGCCGAAAATCTTTTCGATCGATCTCACCACCTTGGACGAGGTGGACTCGCTTCACAAACCGCGCGGCGTGATCAAAGCGGCCCAGGAACTGGCGGCCCGCGCCTACGGCGCGGATCGGTCTTATTTCCTGGTCAACGGGACGACCGGCGGGAACCATGCCATGATCCTGGCCGCCTGCAATCCCGGGGACAAGATCCTCGTAACGCGCAATGCGCACAAATCGGTGATTGCCGGCGCCATCCTCAGCGGGGCCCAGCCGATTTTCTTCCGGCCGACCATCGATACGCGACTCAAACTCACGCGCAACATCACCTTCGAAGAGGCCCGGGCGGCCATCGACGCCCATCCCGAGGCCAAGATCCTCTTTCTCACCAGTCCCAACTACTACGGACTCTGCGCCGACCTGGAACAAATCATCCCCTACGCTCATGAACGCGGCCTGATTGTCCTCGTGGACGAGGCCCATGGGCCGCATCTGCGGTTTCATAAGGCCCTGCCCCGCTCAGCCGTCGAGATCGGCGCCGATCTTTGCGTCCAGAGCACCCACAAGATCATCGGCGGGATGACCCAGGCCTCGATGCTTCACGCCCGGGGCACTCGAATTGACTTTCCCATGTTGACCAACGTCCTCCGCTTCGTGCAGACGACCAGCCCGTCTTACATTCTCATGGCCTCGCTGGATCTCGCGCGAATGCAGATGGCGACCGAGGGGGAAAAGCTCCTGGACAAGGCGATCAAGCTCGCGCAGGAAGCGCGGGCCCGGATCAACCGAATCCCAAATCTGTTCTGCTTCGGCGAAGACGAGGCGGGGCCGTTCGACATGACGAAACTAACGATCCGCGTCACGGCCTTGGGACTTTCGGGTTACGAAGTATCACGACAGCTCAATAGCCGGTACGGCATTCAGGTCGAGATGGCGGATGCGTTTCACATCCTGGTGATCGTGAGCATCGGAGACCGTAAGGATGATCTCGACCGCCTGGTCAAGGCGCTCAAGGAGATTGCGGGCGAGAACATCGGAAAATTCTGGACGGCCGAAGCACCCGACATCGCCGTCCTAAATTTCGAGAACGAGTCGTTGGCCACGCCGCGGGAGGCGTTTTTCGCCGATCACCATTATATTGCACTGGAGGACGCCGTGGACGAGATCAGCTCGGAGATCGTCACGGTCTACCCGCCCGGCGTCCCGGTTCTCGTTCCCGGCGAACGGATCAGCAAGGAAACGATCGATTACCTGAAACGCTCGTTAAAATTGGGCGGCACCGTGGACGGCTTGGACGAGACCAATCAATACATCGGCGTCGTCAAGCGCGGTTCGCTCCCCATCAAGAAATCCTGATTACTCCAAAAAACTCGCCTCCAGCGCCAGCACGCCGATCCCGACGGCCAACGTCAGCAAGGTGAGCGGAACGCCGACCTTCAGGTAGTCCAGAAACGTGATCCGGGCCTCATACCGGGCCTGATCAACCACAATCAGGTTCGCGACCGAACCGATCAATGTCAGGTTCCCGGCGAGCGTGCTGCTCATCGCGAGCGCCAGCCAGGCCCATTGCGAATCCGGCAGTCCGGTGACGAACGGCCCGATCAGGATCACGGCCGGTACGTTGCTCACCAGATTCGAAAGAATCACGGTCAGCCCCGAAATCTGCGCGATCATGGCGCCGCTCGAACCGCCGAGCGCACGATGGACCAGATCCAGCAGGCCGGTCATCACCCCCGACCGCTCTGCGCCCCCCATCACGATGAACAGCCCCGCAAAAAAGGCCAAAAGCCGCCAGTTTATCTTCCGGAGAATCGTGAGGAGGTTCTGCCTTCCGAACAGAAGCAGCGCCGCACCGGCCGTCATGGCCGTGAGGGCGTACGGCGCGCCGGCCGCAAAACCGATCGCCGCGCCCAGGCTCGCGATCAGGCCCTTGATCAGAAGCGGCCTGTCCAGGTCTTCGGAAACCGGTCGAACGAGGCAGAAGGTCCCGTGCCCCAGGATCTCTTTGCGATAGATCCAGGCCACCACGCCGATGTTCAGGATCATCCCGATCAGCGAGACGGGCGCCAGCGCCACAAGGAAGGATAGATACGGAGTGCCGGAATGGGTCCCGATATAGACGTTCTGCGGGTTCCCGGTGACGCTCATCGCGCTCCCGATGTTCGAGGAGGTGGCCAGCGCGATCAGGTAAGGCGTCGGACGGAGGCCGAGCGGCTTGATCGTCTGAAGAAGGATCGGCGTGAAGAGAAGGCAGATCGTGTCGTTGACGAAGAAGGCCGAAAGAATGCCCGATGCGAAAACCAGAAGGGACAGCAACTGCAGCGGACTTCGAACCGCCGCGATGATGCGGACCGCCACCCATTCGAAGAAGCCGGCCAGCTCGAGATGCGTGATCACGACCATCATCCCCAGCAACAGGAGGAGGGTGTTCCAATCCAGCGCCTTCGGGACCTCGGACAGCGGCAGCGCGCCGGTGAGAATCATCAGTGCCGCCCCGATGAGCGACGCCGTGATCATGTCGATCGGAATTCGAGGGATCTTCTGAAGTGCGATGAACAGATAGGTGAAGATCAGGATGATGAGTGCGGTAATCACATCAAGTGGCGGACTCCGTTTCCTCCCCGCTGCAGCTTCGGCAACGTCTCTGCGGCCGGCAAGAGTGGTCATTATAATACGAACAAAATCCGAAATCCAATTTCCCGTCTTGCGTCATATTTAGGCAGCCATTACAATACCCGTATGAACACTCCCACGGAGCAAGTTCGCGAGCGCCTCTCAACCGCTTCGCGTGTAACGGTTCTCACCGGGGCGGGTATTTCGGCCGACAGCGGGATCCCGATTTTTCGCGGCCCCGAAGGTCTATGGAAAAATTTCCGCGCCGAGGACCTGGCCACACCCGGAGCCTTCGCGCGCGATCCAAATCTTGTATGGGAATGGTACAACTGGCGGCGGGAATTGATCGCCATGAAGGAGCCGAATGCGGCCCATCAGGCCCTTGTGAAGATGGAAGGAGAAATGGAATCCCGCCGCGCGCAGTTTCGTTTGCTGACCCAAAATGTGGATGGACTCCATACCCGTGCCGGAAGCCGCAATCTCGTTGAGCTGCATGGAAATATCTGGAAGGTGCGTTGCACTGGATGCGGTCAGGTGACGGAGGACCATCGTGTTCCGATTCCGATTCCGCCGCGCTGTTCCTCGTGCGGGGAAATGCTTCGGCCTCATATCGTCTGGTTCGGCGAGTCGCTGGACCCTCGGGACATGGATCTTGCCATCGAAGCGCTGGAGCAATGCGAGGTGATGTTGGTGATCGGAACGTCGGGCGTCGTCCAGCCGGCCGCCTCGTTCGCCTCGACCGCCCGCGCGGCCGGGGCCTTCGTGGTCGAGATCAACCCGGATGTGTCATCGTCCGTGGCTCATGTCGCGCTACGCGGACGCGCGGCCGAAATCGTACCGCAACTGGTTTGACTCACCCAAAATCTTCCCGGTAAGAATCAACCAGGTCAGAGAACAGTCAGGCCTGACGAGCGGCGTGCGGGGGATTTCGTGCCGGAGGCAACGGGAGCGATGATATGTCCGACCAGATCATGCTCGCCGGCTTGTGTGATCTCGACCTTCACCATGTCCCCTGCGGAAGCGACCCCGTCATTGATATAAACGACGCCGTCGATCTCGGGCGCCTGGCCTTCGGTCCGGCCTTCGAGCAATAAGTCCGTCTCGCGGGAAGGGCCATCCACCAGCACTTCCTGAACGGTTCCGATCATCGTTGCATGTTTTTCCCGGACGATCCCGGACTGTAGGGCTAGTAACTTCTCCTGACGTTCGACCTTGACCTCGGCCGGAACGGGATCGCCGAGCGGATAGGCCGTCGTGCCGTCCTCTTGAGAATACGTGAAGACGCCCAACCGGTCGAACCGGATCTCCCGGATCAGATCGGCGATTTCATCAAACTGCGCCTCGGTCTCTCCCGGAAAACCGACAATGAAGGTGGACCGCAAGGTGACACCCGGCACCTTCTCGCGGATTCGCATCAGGAGGTTCCGGATCAGTCGGCTTGATCCCTTTCGGTTCATCTTACGAAGAATCCCGTCGTTGATATGCTGGAGCGGCAGATCGACATAGTCGCAGATTTTCGGCTCGGCCGCCATGAATTCCAAAAGCTCGTCGGTCAGATCGGTCGGGTAGGTATAAAACAACCGGATCCGGCGGATTCCATCGACGCCGACCAGCGGCCGCAGCAGCCCCATCAGCCCGTTCTTCTCGCGACGATCCCAACCAAAGCTGGTGAGCGATTGTGCAATCAGGTTTAATTCAACGACGCCTTGATCGGCCAGCGACCGCGCTTCGGCGAGAATATCCGAGACCTCCCGACTCACGAGATCACCTCGAAAATTCGGGATGGCGCAGAACGAGCAGCGGTAGTTGCAGCCCTCCGAGACTTTCAGATAGGCCCAATGACGCGGACTGAGCGTGAGTCTCGGCGTTGCGGCGTCATATAGCGCCGTGGGCGACGCGGTCCAGACATGCAGTTTGCGGCCCCGACGGTCTCGGGCCAGGAGCGTCCGGCAGATCCCGGCGATCTTCGGGAAATCGCCCGTCCCGACCACCGCGTCCAACTCCGGCAATTCGGACATCAGTTCCTTGGGATACCGGTGGGCCAGACAGCCGGCCGCGATCAGAACACGGCAGGCGCCGGTTTTTTTATACGCGCCGAACTCGATGATCGCGTTGATCGACTCCTGCTTTGCGGCATCGATGAAGCCGCAGGTGTTGATCACGATCACCTCGGCCTTCTCCGTTTCCGCGGTGAGCTCATAGCCGTCATGAGAAAGCATCCCCAGCATCACCTCGGAATCCACCTGGTTCTTCGGACAGCCTAAATTGACGAGGCCGACTTTTACTTTATGCGACGCCTTCATAAAATCCCGGATCCTTTTTCATCGTGACGTTTTTAAGACCGTTACTCCGAAGGGAGCCCCCCCTTAAACACACTCAACCCCTTCGTGGTCCCGAACCACCGACGACCTTTTGGGTCGAACAACATCGAAAAAACATAGTCGTCCAGGAGTCCCTTTGAGCTATTGATGGTCCTCCAGCGCGTCCCATCGAACCAGCTGGCGCCGCCGTTGGTCCCGGCCCAGACATGCCCTTCCCGGTCCGATACAAGCGTAAAGATAAAATCGCCTCCCAGGCCGTCTTTGACGGTGTAATTGGTCCAGGCGGTTCCATCAAAGCGCGCCACGCCGCCCCCCCATGTTCCGAACCATCTTCGATTCTGATCGTCGACCAGCGAGGAAATAATAAAATCGGGATTCGGGCCGGCATTCTGCTTTCCCATATTCATATGGTGTTGGAGAAAAGAGGAGCCGTACCCGTTTCCGGCCCCTCCTTCCGTTTCATCCGGAGCCGGGAAGGGAGAGGTCGGTTTGCTTTCCGCAGGGCTTTCCCCGATCTCTCCACCGACGCCGTCCTTGTGGGAATAGGTCTTCCAGGATTTCCCATCGAACCGGCTGATGCCGGCTTCGGTGCCGAACCAGAAAACGCCGTCCCGGTCGTAAGCGATCGAGTAGACCCACTTGTCGGGGAGTCCATCCGCCACGCGATACGTCCTGAACCTCTCCCCCTCCAATACACTCACCCCGTTCCAGGTCGCCACCCACATTTTTCCATCGCGGTCGTACTTGATGTCGTAGACCCAGTTATCCCCCAGACCATCGTCGGTTGAAAAACGTTTCCAGGCCTGTCCGTCAAAGCGTGAAAGCCCACCGCCGTAGGTCCCCACCCATTTATTCCCCTTGGGATCCACCGAAAGGATATAGACCGCGCGGGCAATAAAGCCCCCGTCCGTGTTGGCCGGTGTATAAAATTCGACTTCGCGTCTCGGAACATTAAACCGGATGATCCCTTTCATCGTGCCCATCCAGAGATTATCCCCGTCCATCGCCATGGACCGAACGGGAGAATCATGGGTGCTAAACTCGGCCCAAACGATGGCCCCGGAAGGGGGCGTCGTTGCAACGACGTCATGTTCCGGTGAACGTCCCCCGGCGCAGGAAGAGAGTAACAGAACCGAAACCATCGAGATGCTCTGAAACACCCGACCGGGTTTTTTGAACTTCATGCGCGTCCTTCTTTAGAAACGGTTGACGAGCCGACCAGATCCCGAACGATTTTCAGGTTGCGCGGATCGGCCTCGGGTGAATCCTTCGGCGTTTCCAGAATCATGGGGATGTCTCGAAACGCGGGGTGATTCAGCCAGGCCCGAAATCCCTTCAACCCGATCCCCCCATGGCCGATATGCTGGTGCCGATCGACGCGGCAGTTTAAACCCTTTTTCGAATCATTCCCGTGGATCACCTTCACCCGGTCAAGACCGATCGTCTCCTTGACCAACCGGGCCACCCGCTCCACGCCGTCCGGTTTCGAGATATCATACCCGGCCGCAAAGAGATGACATGTATCCAGACAAACGCCGACGCGTGCCCCGCCCGGAAGTCCTTTAACAATCATCCCGATCTCTTCCAGATTCGCGCCCACATCGCCCCGCTCGCCCGCCGTGTCTTCCAAGAGAAGCCGCGTCGACCATTGCCCCGATGCCAGAACGTCCGCCAGCGCCTCGCGTACGCGCTCCACGCCCTCGACCGATCCTCCGTCGCTGCAGGAGCCCACATGCACCACGAGGTAGTTCGCCCCCAATCGGTCGGCACGGTCGAGTTCATCGATCAGCGCCTCGACCGACCGGCGTTTCAGCGCGCCCTCCGGCGTCGCCAGGTTGATCAGATAGGAGGCATGCACCACGAGCGGAGAAATTCCGAACCGCTCGCGCAACTCCCGGAATCGGGTCACCTCGGCCGGATCGAGCCCCTTGGCCGCCCACATCCGCGGGCTGCGGGAGAAAATCTGCATCGCGGTGCAACCCAGTTCGTGCGCCCGCTCCACGGCCCCCGAGATTTTTCCGGCGATCGAAACATGGACGCCGAGAGGCGCGTTTGTTTTCCGTCGTGTTGATTTCATAAAGATATTCATGATAGCATAAACCGACTTTCTTGATCAAAGCGAAACACCGAGGCGTCCATCATGACAAATCCATCCGACACAAACGCCATCCGCGACGTCATCATCATCGGCTCCGGCCCGGCCGGCCTCACGGCCGCGCTCTACGCCTCGCGGGCCAACCTGAAGCCGCTCCTGATCGAGGGAACTCAAGCGGGCGGCCAACTCATGATCACGACCGATGTCGAGAACTATCCGGGATTTCCCGAAGGGATTCTGGGGCCGGAGCTCATGAAGCAGATGCGCGCACAGGCCGAGCGGTTCGGGACGGAGTTCATCCGGGGGGACATTACCGCGGTTGATCTCAAAAAGACACCGTTTCGTCTGACGGCCGAAGAGGGGACGTATTCCACCCGATCGCTGATCATCGCGTCCGGCGCGTCCGCCAAACTCCTGGGCCTTCCCTCCGAGCGCCGACTGATGGGCCATGGTGTATCGGCCTGCGCCACCTGCGACGGATTTTTCTTCCGTGGAAAAGAGGTCATCGTGATCGGCGGAGGAGACACCGCCATGGAAGAGGCCACCTTTCTCACCAAGTTTGCCTCCAAGGTCACGATCGTTCATCGCCGGGACAAGTTCCGCTGCTCCAAAATCATGGAGGGCCGTGCACGGGCCAATCGACAGATCGGGATCATATGGGACACCGTGGTCGAGGAAATTTTTGGCGATCCGATCGTCACCGGCGTGTGGCTCAAGAACGTGAAGACCGGAAAAGTGACCGAGATGAAATGCGACGGCGTGTTCGTGGCAATCGGGCATGAGCCCAATACCAAGCTTTTCGCCGGTCAACTCCAAATGGACGAACGGGGCTACATCGTCACGAAAAAAGAGACGACCGAAACCTCCGTCCCGGGCGTGTTCGCGGCGGGAGACGTTCAAGATCATCGCTACCGACAGGCCGTCACGGCGGCCGGAACCGGTTGCATGGCCGCCATGGACGCCGAAAAATATCTTGAAACGCTTCACTGATCTGCTCCGCGCGGGCGCGCTGACAGCGCTTCTGACCTCTGCTTGCGCAACCGCGCCACCCCCATTCAATCCCGAACCGGCCTGATGATCTTGACCGATCCGGACCCGGAGGGATAGACTCCTGTCCATGCCCTTCTCCAGGGCGGCAGTTCAAAAACGACCGGAGTTGTGCTAATATCCTTGAAACTTCACAGGCGCGGGAATGAGATTGGATGAAGGACAGATTGAGGTCGTAGACAATGCCATGGCGGAGATTCTGCGCCGGAAGCAGCCGTGGGAACGGATCGCCATCGGGTTTGATCTCTGGACCGGAGCCTGGAAGATGCTGACTTCGTACCTGGCCTCCGCCCATCCGGACTGGACGGAGGAACAGATCCGGCAAGAGGTGGCCCGAAGGATGTCCCATGGAACCGCATGAACTCCTGCACGCGGTGGTGGAGGTTCTGGAACGGCTGCGGATCCCATACCTTGTAACGGGGTCCATCGCCTCCATGGCTTACGGCGAACCCCGTCTGACCAACGACATCGACATTGTCGCCGGGATTCGACCGGGGCACGTCGGCGATCTCCTCGCGGCCTTTCCCGCCCCCGAATATTATTTGAGTGAAGAAATGATCCGGGAGGCCGTTCGGCGGGCCGGACAATTTAACATCCTCCATCCGGCGTCCGGCTTAAAGGTTGATCTCATCCTGCGTCGCAACACCCCTTTTGATCAGAGTCGCTTTACGCGGAAGAAAAGACTACGGCCGGCCAAGGATTATGAAGCCGATTTTGCCGCCCCGGAAGATGTGATCCTGAAAAAAATGGAGTTTTACAAAGAAGGGGGTTCCGAGAAACATCTCCGCGATATCACCGGGATCTTGAGAATTAGCGGCGACGAGGTGGATCGTGATTACATCGCCGACTGGGCGGAACGGTTGGGCGTGACGGAAATCTGGAACGCCATCCTCAAGCGCCTCGAACACTGAGCCGCCCCGGCCCACCTTTCCAAAAGTCAATAAAGCAAGCCTGATCCTCTTACTCTTCGCAGAGCTTCAGAAAATCTGGGAAGAGTTGGAGATCAAGCCATAGGGTAACGTTCGCTGTTCCTTTTTTTCCTGCTCTGGTGTATAGTACGACTCAGCAGAAATCAATCCGCGATTTCTTCACCGCAAACATCGAAGGAGCGAAGACCATGAGCAAGGGAATGGACAGCCGGAAACAGACCAAGAAAGCGCCGGCGAAGACCTTGAAAGAAAAGAGAGCCAAGAAGAAAGCCAAAAAGGAAGCCAATCGTTCCGGGAGATAAAACGGCCCGGGTCATTTAACCGCCTTCCAGTCCTTTCCCCTCCCCGCGCGCAGTCGTTGACGGTTCTAACGCTTTACTGCTTTTTGTTCAGCTCTTCGTTCTAATCTCGATGATAGTGGGCACTACCTAAAATTGTTCTCTGACCCCATTACTTCATTACTTATTTAAGCAGGCGAGAAAAGGATCGAGGACGTTTAGATTTTGGTTACGTAATCTTCACTTTCTGATTCCTGAGACTTTGTATCAATTCCTCAAAGTTTTTAGATGGACCGGACAGTTTCCTACTTCTGAGGTTGATGGGACGAGCCTGTGGTAACTTCTTTCCGGAAAGCCTGTCGTGATATTCTTTGTTTTTATATGTCAGTTGAAGTTTTTGGGTGTCTTCGGCAATCCAGCGTTTTTCTTTTCGAGTCTTATACTCTGTCGCGTCCACAAGGCAATAACCCAGTATCCTGCCATTGGAGAAAAATACCTCTGCCAATCGGCCGTTGACAAGTCCAGATTGCCAGAACGACCCATCCTTTCTTTTTGGTTTTTTCTTCTCGATCGTCATGAAACTTTATGAGCCCGATCATCGTTCATCGTGACTTACTTGCGCTTCTTTCCGCCCAATTCCTTTTCCAACTCTTCAATCGTCGGCAACTGGCCCTTGATCTGTTTCGGCAGGGAATGGGTCAGCTTATAGGCCGAGACGCCGATCGGTTTTCGGGTGTCGCGCAGTGCGTATTCGGCGATCAACTTGTTTTTGGTTTTGCACAGGATCAGTCCGATGGAGGGTTTGTCATCGGGATGGCACAGTAGGTCATCCACCGCGGACAGATAAAAATTCATCTTACCGGCGTGTTCGGGTTTGAACCCCTCCATCTTGAGGTCGATCACAACATAACACCGGAGATGCAGGTGATAAAACAGAAGGTCGATGTAGAAATCTTCCCCGCCGATCTCGATCATATTCTGACTGCCGATGAAACTAAATCCGACTCCCAACTCCAGCAGAAAATCGCGGAGATGATCCAGCAGTGCGCGTTCGAGGTCGCGCTCACGGGCTGCGTCGCTCAAAGTGAGAAAATCGAAGTTATAGGGGTCCTTCAAGACCTGTTTCGCCAAATCAGACTGCGCCGGAGGAAGCGTTCGGCTAAAATTGGTCACCGCCTGTCCCTGGCGTTTGTGAAGGCCGCTCTCGATCTGATGGACCAATACATTGCGGCTCCAGCCGTGTCGCAGTGTCTCTTGAACGTACCACAGGCGTTCAGCAGGATCCTTGACTTTATCCAGCAAGGTGATGTTATGGTACCAGGTGATTTGTGCAAGCGGCGCTTGCACAAATGATTCATTCGGGTAGGCTTCCGCGAAGGCGCGCATGTACTTTAGATTTCGAGGGGAGAATCCTTTCATCTCGACAAATTCGCTGCGAAGATCGATCGCCAGTTTGTCGATAACCTTGGCGCCCCAACCGTGGAGTTTCTGCCGCTCCAAAATGTCCCGGCCGATCCTCCAGTAGAGCAACACCAGTTCACGGTTGACCGAAAGCGCGGCGCGAAGCTGGGCCTGACGGATGCGATCCTTGAGCTCGCGGAGGAAAAGGCCGTAATCGCGGGGTGCGATGGACGAATCTGGAAGGGTCATGGGTTCCTCCTCTCCGTCCGGCGGATGTGACCGTGTGAAAGAATTAAAGCCGGCAGGAACGGCCCGCGCCGGAGGAATGATATGGCGGATTATAATGGTTTAGAAGGTAAAAGGCAAAGGGAAAAAGGTAAAAGGCGTGAGGGGTAAAAGGCAAAGAGAAGAAGGAAAAGGGTTCGGGCTTCCTCTCTATATCTATATATAATGATGCAGATCGAATATATTCGTTGCGGCGGAGAATACAATTCAGTTGGGGGAATCTTCCTTAATAATTGACGGCTTGCGCGCGACTTGTTTTGGTGTATGGATCAAGGCGGAGCGGGCCGACGCTTGGCCAATACTTTTTTCATTTCGGCCGCCGACTTCGTGTTGAAGACCGACTCCCGCGTGAGCCAGCCTTTGCGTGCGATCCCGACGCCGTATGGGACATCCCGGATCCCCTCGACGCTGTGCGCGTCCGGATTGATGCTGACCGGCACGCCCAGCTCGACCGCCAGCGGACCAAGCCGCCAGTCCAGATCCAGCCGCATCGGATTCGCGTTGAGTTCCATTACGACGCCGTGGTCGCCCGCGGCCCGAATGATCTTCGGCATGTCCACCGGATAGGCCTCGCGCGTCAGCAGAAGCCGTCCGGTGGGATGCGCGAGGATCGTGACGTACGGATTTTGGATCGCCTTGAGGATCCGGTCCGTCATCCCGGCTTCGGTCATCTTGAACTTGCTGTGGATCGAGACGATCACAAAGTCGAAACCAGCCAGCACGTCGTCGGGATAATCGAGCGATCCGTCCGGAAGGATGTCGCACTCGGTGCCCTTGAAGATCGTGATGTCTTTGTATTTTTTCTGAAGCGCGTCGATCTTTCCTTGTTGTTCCCGGACCCGTTCGATCTCAAGCCCGTGTGCGTATTGCGCCGATCGGCTGTGATCCGAGATGCCGATGTATTCGTACCCCGCCGACCGCGCCGCCTCGACCATCTCCTCCAGCGTGGCGCTGCCGTCGGAGTAGACCGTGTGGTTGTGAAAGATTCCCCGGATATCCTTCTCCTCCACCAGCTTCGGAAGTTTCCCGGACTCGGCCGCCGCGATCTCGCCCAAGTCCTCCCGCAATTCAGGAGGAATGTAGGCCAGGCCGAGTTTTGAGAAAATCTCCTCTTCGTTCTTACAGGGGATGAGTTTTTCTCCTTGGAACAACCCGTACTCGTTCATCTTGAACCCGAGCCGAAGCGCGCGGCCGCGCATCGCGACGTTGTGCTCCTTGCTTCCGGTGAAATGATGCAGCGCATAAGGGAATTCGGCATCCGAGACGACACGGAGATCGGCATTGATCCCGGACTTGAGACGTACGGAGGACTTGGTCTCGCCCTTGGCGATCACCTCCTCCACCTCCGGGAGGGTCGTAAAGGCCTCCATCACCGGTCCGGAACGCTCCGCGCTCACGAGCAGGTCGATATCCTTCACAACCTCTTTTCTCCGCCGAAGGCTTCCGGCAATGGCGATCCGCCGAACCGTCTTGTGGGCCTTCAATGCGTCGTAGAGTTTTTCGGCCTCGTCCGCCGCGACGGGGTAATGGAACTGCCCCTTCTGCTTGCGCACGTACTGAATGCCCTGCAGGATCTTTTCCTGCATCCGCGGCCCAAAGCCTTCCAGTTTAAGAAGCCGGTTTTCGTTACAGGCATACTCCAGCTCCCCGATCGTCGAGATCCCGAGCTGATCGTGAATAAGCCTCGCCCGCTTGGGGCCCAAACCCGGAATCCGGAGCATCTCAAGCAGACCGGCCGGAATCGCGGCCTTGAGCTCCTCGTAATAGGCCAGCTTCCCCGTCGTCACCAGCTCGGTGATCTTCTCAAACAGCGCCGCGCCGATGCTCTTCACCTCTTTGAGCGCGCCGGTTCGAACCGCCTCGTTCAGATCCATCTCGAGCGCGGCGATCGTACGGGATGCATTGGCGTACGCGCGGGATTTGAACGGATTTTCGCCCTTCAACTCCAGAAGCGCGCTGATCTCATCTAAAATTTCGGAGACTTCTTGCTTGGTTACGGCCATGGTTTCATCACCCTCGACCCAACAAGGCCTCTGCGTTTCGCTGAAGGCCCGCCCGTTTGGGACGGAGCAGCGGCGTGTCCTTGAACGCGGCGCGGAATTCCTCGTCCGTTACAAGCGCCGCAACCTTTTCCAGATCCAGCCAGGGCCCGACGCCTTCATCCGTCCGAAACTCTTTGACTGCCGTCGACTTTGGATGCGCGTTATAGGGGCAGACCTCCTGACAAATATCGCAGCCGAAAACCCAACCGTTTAATTTTGGGATTAACGCATCCGGAATTTCATCTTTGTTCTCGATCGTCAGATACGAAATGCAACGGTTCGCATCAAGGTGGTACGGGGCGAAAAGCGCCCCGGTCGGACAGGCATCAAGACACGCGCGGCAGCTTCCGCATTCGGAAGTTCGGGCCGAACCCGGCTCCAACTCCAAAGTGGTCAGGATCACGGATAAAAAGACCCACGAACCGAATTCCTCCGTGATCAGCAACGTGTTCTTCCCGATGAAGCCGATCCCGGCAAGCCGTGCGAAGGCCTTCTCCAAAACCGGTCCGTGATCGACATAGCTCCGGCAGTCCGTTCCCCGCCTGTCCGGCGGGCAGGCCGGCCCAGCCGACTCGCGAATGAAGGCTTCAAATTGTGAGAGCCGATCTTCGATAATATCATGGTAATCCTGTCCCCAGGCGTAACGAGAGACGCGGCCCGTCTTCTTTGATGGAGGGGCACGGCGCGCCGTGCCCCGACCCGGATCGGACGGCATGTCCTGCGCGTAATTCATGGCCAGCACAACTACGCTGCGGACCCCGGGAAGAACGGCCTGCGGCCGCGACCGGCGATGCGGTTCTCGGGCCATGTAGGCCATCCCGGCGTGCCGGCCTTCGGCAAGCCATCGGGACAGCGCATGATCGTCCTGCTCGAGAAATTCGGCCGCGGCGATCCCGACGGCGTCGAAACCCAAGACTCGCGCTTGGTCGAGTATCTTCTGGGTCAGAGAAGACGGCATGGGAAGCTCCGGTTATGTAATCGGATGGGAATTGATTGTATCAGATTATCGTTTTATTGGTAAAGACAGACTTGGATCAGTCTGAGGAAGGGCATCCTTGATTCCAGGGTCAGTCGGCCTGGATCGAAACTCCATGGCCGCGGGACTTTTTCCGAAGCGGCTCGAGCAGCTCAAAGGGTATTTGCAATTTCCCCATCCCGACTCCGAGATCGATCCCCGGCTTGTGGGCGCCGTGAAAATCGGATCCGCCCGACGCCAGGAGGTGATATTTCTCGGCCAGTTCACGATAATAGCGGCTCTGTTCCTCGGAATAGGTGCTGTAAACCACCTCCATGCCGTCCAGCCCGTTTCCCGCCAGCACACCCAACAGCGGATCCAGCATGGCCGACGGTTCCTTGTATAATGTAAACGGATGGGCCAGGACGGCGACACCCCCGGCTTCATGAATCGCCGCGATCGCCTCTTGCGGGCTGAACCGGAACTTTTCGACGTATCCCGGCGCTCCTTTTTTCAGATAGCGTTCGAAGGCCTCGTGCATCGACGAGACGTACCCCTTCTGGATCAAAACCTTGGCAAAATGCGGTCGGCCGACCTGGCCTCCGCCGGAAGCGGCCACGACTTCATCGTAGGTGATATTGAGACCCAGCCCCTGAAGTTTTTGAACAATCTTTGGGTTTCGCTCCTTGCGGGCCTCCTGGAGACGCCGCAACCGGCTGCAAAAACCTTCATGCCGCCGGTTGATAAAAAACCCGAGGACATGCATCGTTCCCTCGGGATGATCGGCACTCAACTCAACCGCCGGAATCACTTCAATTCCCAGTCGCTCCCCTTCGGCCACCGCCTCATTCAAGCCGTCCACACAATCATGGTCCGTCAGGGCCAGTGCGCCGAGTCGCTTGGTTGCCGCATAACGGATCAGCTCCATGGGCGTCAAACTGCCGTCCGAAGCCGTGCTATGGGTATGGAGATCGATCCACCGGTCCGTCATAGAGAGGTTTTCCGCATTTCCAAATATCCCAGTTTTTCGAGAACGCCGAGGATCTTTGCGGTCGATGCGTCGGGTGTTTCCCGGTTGGTCTCAATAAGGATCTCCGGATTCAGCGGCTCCTCATAGGGATCCGATACGCCGGTGAAATGTGGAAGATTCCCGGCCAGCGCCTTTTTATAAAGCCCTTTCACATCCCGCTCGATCAGAACCTCGATGGGGCACTTGACAAACACCTCCACAAAGTTTTTGATCTCCTTGCGGGCGTGATCGCGGCTTTCCCGATAAGGAGAGATTGCGGCGACGATCACGATGACGCCGTGGCGCGTCAGAAGCTGCGAGACAAAAGCGATGCGCCGGATGTTGGTCATCCGGTCTTCCTGGCTGAACCCCAGATCCTTGCAGAGGTTCATTCGAATAACGTCCCCGTCCAAGATTTCAATCCCCGCGATTCCTCTCTCCCGTATCTTATTTCCCAGTAAATGGGCCAGTGTCGTTTTGCCGGCGGAAGGCAGGCCGGTTAACCAAATTGTTACACCCTTGGTGGACATCCTTATTTTTCCCCCGATTTGTAGTGATCGCTACTGCGGACGGCTTTAAATGCCCGCTCGGTGAGCCATGAGTCGGACGGCGATTTCAGCGCACACTCCGATATATCGGCACTTTATATTTATATAATCTATCTAACCCAGCAAACCTTGTCAAGGTAAGAAACGCGAAAATTCAATGGAATAAATCAAATTCTTGTTCACGGTTTTTTTCATAGATGTCATTCATCATGTTAGAACCCGTGATGACAATGAATTACTGACAGAAGCAATACTGCCGGAGGCCGGACTTGAACCGGCACGGGCATTTCGGCCCGAGGGATTTTAAGTCCCTTGTGTCTACCATTCCACCACTCCGGCTGATTCAGATCCCGTCCCGGGTGATTTGATTGATTTGTTCCTGGATCTTTCGGGTAAGCTCGCTGTCCTTGGATGAAAGCTCCTTGGCCCGCTTGAATTCCTGGAGCGCCGCTTCGGGTTCCAGATTCAGCCGAAGGTAGCGTCCCGTGTGATAGGCGCCTTCCGAAGTCTTTCCGGTTTGAAAATAAACCTGTCCGAGATGGTAGTGAGCAAAGGCATGATCGGGATCCCGCCGGAGCGCTTCTTCATATTCCTGCTGGGCCTGTTCCAACCGACCGGCATGCTCTTCCACCATTCCGAGGACAAAATACGCCGACGGAAGCTCTTCGCCCGGTTTCGAGCGCTTGAGACTCTCGATCGCCTCGGCCTTTGCCTTATCCACCTCCTGGCTCTTTAAATAGGCCGCCGCCAGATCGGCATGATAAACCGGGTTGGTCGGGGACGTGGCCAACGCCGCCTGATATTCGGTAATCGCTTCGGCCACGCGGTCCGTCGTCAAATAGGCCAGGCCGGCCAGGTAATGATATCGTTCATTCGGAGCGGTCCCCGCCGGATGCTCCGGAAACAGTTGAGCGACATCCTGCCATGCCTGACTTTTGGCCCGGAGGATGGTCTCCACGCGTCCCCAGTCCATGACCTTTCGAGGCGTGGGGAGGACATGGTCCACCGGACGGGCCAGGCGAAGTTCAACAAGATGGATACGATCTTCCAGCGCCGGGTGCGTCTCAAGGTAGGCCGGGATCTCAACTCCATTAATTTTTTCATAAGCCAACAGGGTCTGAAAAAAATTCAGCATCCCATTCGGATCATACCCGGCCTGTTTGAGATACTGCATCCCTGACGCGTCGGCCTCTTCTTCATTCTCGCGGCTGAAATGAAGCTGAGCCGTGGCATTGGCGGCCAACGCAATGCTGCTGCCGGCCGCCCGGCCTTTCGATAAGAGGATCGCCGCAATGGTGGCCAGCGTCAAGGCATTCACCTTGGATTCATCTTTAAAAAAATGGTTATGCATGACGTGGCCGCTTTCATGGGCCAGGACGCCGGCCAGCTCATCTTCCGACTCCAGTTTGGTCAGGAGCCCGTCAAAGACGAAGATATATCCTCCCGGTATCGCAAACGCGTTCGGCTCAATTTCGCTCACGACCAAGAAATGAAACGCCTCCGGATCGCCTCCGGCCGCCGTGACAAGGCGGCGACCCACTTGATTGACGGCATCCACCACCTCCTGATCTTTGACGAACCGGTACTGTTTCCGGGCTTCCTTCAGGAATTCTTTTCCAATTTCCTTGCCGGGGTCCGGCGGCGCCTGTTGTTCGGTTTCAGGCGGTGGCGTGGGATGGGTCGGACGCGTTGGGAGCGTCGCGCAGCTTGTAAGCACGACCAAAAGGCTTAAGAGAAAACAGGTCGCTTTATTGATCCAAGACATGGTCGATCACTCGATTTTTCAGACGATTTTCCCTCGAATGCGGGGATGTTGTCTGCGTTTTAAGAATGGCTGTCTCGTTCCGACTTATCCGGTTTCGGGACCGTAACTCGCGCCGTTGCAATCCAGGCAGATGAAGTCGCCATCGATGTTCACGGTCGGTTCACCGCAAAAAGGGCAATCGGGGCCCGGTATGGCGGGGGGCAAAATAGGAAGCTCTATCTCCTCTTCATCATTCATCGTCATTCCGTACTGCCGGCCAGATCGTCAATGAGGATCTTATTCCGGTCAAAGCAATTCGGACAGAAATCCTCCGCAATGGAATCCGAAACGGCCCGGCCGTTTTGATCCACCTTCGCCTCGTCCCTCAACATCGAAAAACAGGCATCGCAGATCATAAAAGGTCCTCGGGTTGACATCACCGCATGCACAACGGTTTCTCCTCCGTTTCCTCGATCCCGCTCATGCCGGTTGGAGCACTAGACAAAATAGCGCTCCGCATTTTCGATGTATTCAATCAAGGCCGGCGTCGATTCCCGATCGACCAGCACATCGAACTGGATTCCGGCAATGTATGCGTCTTTGAACGGCGCGGACCATCGGACCTGTCCCGATAGATTCTCCACCGTCAGCTTGCCGTCCTTATCCAGAAACGATAAAGCGATTTTGAGCCGGCTGCTGGGATTCATCCTTTCGGGCGTATAGATCTCCAATCCCCCGCGGCTGATCCCCCCCACAAAGGCCGTGAAACGGCGTTGATCATCGACACAGACGATGTCTCCGATCGACTTGATCGTCACCCGCTTATGCTGGCGTTTATTGGTCATATCGTTTGAGACGAGG
>JACQBZ010000087.1 GCA_016194285.1 Nitrospirota bacterium
CATTACAGACGCCGTTATAGACATTATAGCCGCCTCGGCCAGTGCGACCGCCAGCCCGCCTTCGGAGCAGTCATGGGCCGATTTAATTATACCAGCCTCGATCGCCTCTAAACAACATCTTTGTACCGCCTTCTCCGCGGATAGGTCCAAAAGCGGCGGGAAACCTCCCTCGCGCGAATGAATCCGGCTGAGGTATTCAGTCCCGCCGAGCTCTTCCTTGGTTTTCCCCAAGAGGACAACCCGGTCGCCCTCGTCTCGAAATCCCGGGCGGATGGCCCGCTCGACCTCTTCGATCAGTCCCACCATGCCGATGATCGGCGTGGGATAGATCCCCAGGCCGTTGGTCTCGTTGTAGAAGCTCACGTTCCCGCTCACCACCGGGATCTCCAGGTCCCGACAGGCATCCGCGATGCCTTCAACCGACAGCGCAAATTGCCACATCACCTCCGGTCGTTCGGGATTGCCAAAGTTAAGGCAGTCGGTCAGTCCGATCGGCCGACCGCCGGCGCAGACGATGTTTCGGGCCGCTTCACAGACGGCAATAACGCCACCCCGGTATGGATTGAGGACGCCGTAGCGGCTGTTGCCGTCCACGGTCAGGGCCAGGGCCTTCCGGGTTCCCTTCACTCGGACGACGGCGGATTCAAATCCCGGCCGGACCACGGTGTTGGTGCGGACCATGTGATCGTACTGCTGATAGATCCACCGCTTGTTTGCAATCGTCGGCGACCGCAGCAAGTTCATCAATACAGCGCCCAAGTCCGTCGGCGGCGGGATCAGGTCCAGATTGATGGCTTGAAGGGCATCCAGATACGGCGGAATCTGCAGGGGTCGTTCATAGACGGGGGCGTCATCGGTCAAAGCCTGAATCGGAATATCGGCAACGATTCGTCCTTCTTCCTTTAAGACCAGCCTCCGGGTATCCGTCACCCGCCCGATCACGGCCGCGTCCAGGTCCCATCGTGCGCAGATGCTCAGGATCTCCTCTTCGTGGCCGGGCTTGGCGACCAAGAGCATCCGTTCTTGCGACTCGGAGAGCATCACCTCGTAAGGGGTCATCCCTTCCTCGCGCCGCGGGACGCGGGAGAGTTCGATCTCGATGCCCGTCCCGCCACGGCCGGCCATTTCGACCGACGAACTCGTGAGGCCGGCCGCGCCCATGTCCTGGATCCCGACGATCAGTTCCCCCTTCATGATCTCCAAAGAGGCCTCCAGCAACAATTTTTCGGTGAAGGGATCGCCGACCTGAACCGTCGGGCGGCGGGCCTCGATCGATTCGTCAAAGCTTTCCGAGGCCATGGTCGCCCCGTGAATGCCGTCGCGCCCGGTTTTGGAACCGATGTAGATCACGGTGTTTCCAACGCCTCGAGCAGAAGCCCGGAAGATCCGATCCTTTTGTGCGATGCCCAGACAGAAGACGTTGACGAGCGGATTTTGATTGTAGATCTCGTTGAAATAGATCTCGCCCCCGACGGTCGGAATCCCCATACAGTTTCCGTAGCCGGCTATTCCGGAAACAACGCCTTCCAGAAGGAAACGGTTCTTCGGGATCTCCAGCGGTCCGAATCGCAGAGAGTTTAAAAGGGCGATCGGTCGCGCCCCCATGGTGAAGATATCCCGCAGGATCCCGCCGACGCCGGTCGCGGCGCCTTGGTACGGTTCGATGAGCGAAGGATGGTTGTGGCTTTCGATTTTGAAAACGGCGACCAGGCCATCGCCGATGTCCACGGCGCCCGCGTTTTCACCGGGACCCTGGACGACGCGCGTCCCGGTCGTGGGAAGCTTTTTCAGGTGGACCTTCGAACTCTTATAACTGCAGTGCTCGCTCCACATGACCGAGAACAGACCCAATTCAAGTCGATTGGGCTCCCGGCCCAGCAGGGAGAGGATTTTTTGATACTCCTCCTGGGTCAACCCGTGTTGTTCCAGCACGTCCGGAGGAATGGCCCGACCGCTCATCGCCGTCCCACCGTGCGATTTTCCAGCAGGGACTGGAAGATGGATCTTCCATCGGTATTGCCGTCGAGGCCCTCGGAGCATCGCTCCGGATGCGGCATCATCCCCAGGACGTTTCCGGCCCGATTGCAGATGCCGGCGATACCGTCCAGTGAACCGTTGGGATTGGCCTCCTCCGTGATCCGGCCGTCGCTCGTGCAGTAACGGAAGACGACTTGGCGATGTTCCAGCAGGGTCCGGTGGGTTTCCGGGTCGGCATAATAGTTGCCCTCGGCATGAGCGATGGGCAGCCGGAGCACCCGGCCGTGCGGGATCGCTTCGGTGAACGGTGTATCCGTGTTTTCGACGCGGACGAAGACATCCTTGCAGATAAATTTCAGGGAACGGTTTCGAAGCATGGCCCCCGGCAACAGGCCGGCCTCCAAAAGGATCTGGAACCCGTTGCAGATTCCCAGGACAGGGCCGCCGGCCTGTGCGAAATCCCGCACGCTTTTCATAATGGGAGAATATTGGGCGATCGCCCCCGTCCGAAGATAGTCTCCGTATGAAAATCCCCCGGGGATCACGAGGGCGTCGTAGCCATGTAGGGACGTTTCTTTGTGCCAAATGAATTCGGCCGGTTGACCGAAGAGGTGTTTGAGGACATGATAGCAGTCATGGTCGCAGTTCGAACCCGGAAAGACTAAAATTCCAAACCGCATGAAGGCTCCGTCGCGGTGCTCGCTGATTTTTTAATCCCCGATTTTCAACAATTCTTTGACGGTCCTGAGCAGTTCATTGGTCTGGATGGGTTTTGGAAGATACGCGTTGGCGCCCAGGTTCATCCCTTTTTCTTTATCCGCTTCGGTGCCTTCCGTGCTGACGATGATCACCGGAACCTGACTGTGATTGGGATCCTTTCGCACGATGCTGAGCAATTTCAGCCCGTCCATGAGGGGCATGTTGATATCGGCCACGATCAGGTTGAATTTATTTTCTGAAAGCTTCTTGAGGGCTTCAACGCCGTTTCCGGCCTCAACGATTCGGGCCCCGCGGAGTCGCTTCAGGCTGAACGAGATCAACTGACGCATCGTGGGTGAATCTTCAACCACCAGGAAATTATACTCGGCCATGCTCCCCTCTTTTGCTTCTATTGTAGGGGCTCACGTCGCCCCCTCCACCGGCGAAGCCGGATGGAGCCTCCCCCTCTCGCTCGCCGTGCTCGCTGTGGTGATAATCATGGGACCTATCCGAGGCTATCTACTTGCCTTTCCCGCTCAGAAGATCGATGAAGCCCTGAATCGTCGACAACTTCCGTTCCGAAACCGAGTAGAGCTTGGAACTGAAGATCGCCGTGGCCGCATGGCCGGCGAGCATGGAAAACAGTTCGTAATCCACCCGATTCAGTTTTTTGCTTTTCTGCTCGAGCAATGAAAAGACGGCCAGAATGCCGATGATCCGATCCTTGATTTTTAGAGGGATGCAGACGATCGGGTCCAGCTCATGGGAGGGTTTGAATCCCTCGACGTCGGGTTGAAAATAACTCTCACCGGTCTTGGCGACATCGCCGATCACTCCGTCGCCCACTTTGATTTTTCGAAACCGCTTTTCTTCCACGCCCTCGGCCACCACCGCGGTCAACTCGTTCATCACCTCGTCGAGAATCAGGATGGCAAAACGATCGGCCCCCACCAGGTTGATCACGATCTCCTGAAGAATACGGAGCACTTCGTTAAAATCCAGGGTGGAATGGAGCTGATAGCTGGCCACATAGAGGTTCGCCAAGTTGTTATTTTCTTCTTCAACCTCGACGTATTTTTCCGCAAAATCCTTATTCTCGGCTTCGACTTCCTTAAAACGATCCAAGAGCGCCTGTTTTTCTTCTTTGAGTTGTTTGAGGGTCTCTTGAAGTTCATTGAGATGACCCTCGTCGTTCATCCCCTTCTTGAGCGCTTTGAATTCTTCATCCAGCTGCACAATTTTGTACCGGAGGCGCTCATTTTCCTTGAGAAGGTCCTGGGTAAACTCTTCCCCTTTCCGGAAGATTTCCAGGAATTCCCTTGTCTTCTTAAATAAATCCGGTCCCGACTCCGGCTTTTCCATTCGCCCCTCTTTTTAGGTTTCTAATATTATCATGTTTTTAAGACCGGAACAAGAGGAGGTTACATTCATGCCAGACATTGTCGAACCACCTCAATCGGAATTTGATTTAAGGGAAGAACCTTATCGACCACCCCCACGCCGATAGCCTCCTTCGGCATCCCGAAAACGACGCAGGTCTCCTCGGCCTCCGCAATGGTCGCCCCTCCTTTTTCTTTGATGGTCCTCATTCCCAGCTTGCCGTCCGATCCCATGCCGGTCAGGAGAATGCCCAAAACCTTGTCACCGTAGATCTCGGCGGCCGAGATCATCATCTGGTCGACCGAGGGGGCGTATTTATCGGAGTCGGTTCTGGACTTCAGACCAATCTGGACGCCGTTCGGGGTGGAATGAAGTTGCATGTGATAACCCCCGGGAGAAATGTACACCCTTCCGGGTTCGAGTCGATCCGAAGACGCGGCTTCTTTAACGGGAAGAAGGGCGAACTTCCCCAGTCGTTCCGCAAAATAGAGCGTGAAGCCGGGTGGCATATGCTGGGCCACGATCACCGCCGCCGGAAAATCTTTCGGCAATTTTGTGATGATGGATTGAACGGCCGGCGGACCTCCGGTGGAGGCCCCGATGGCCACCACCCGCACGCTCCCCGTGTCCCGGCCGCCTGCAGGAACCACCGGAACGGCGGCCTCGATCGAGGCCGTTTTGTGTTTCAGTCGAAGTTTGTCGGATGAAATGGTCGCGGCGGTCTCGACTTTGGATACCAGTTCCGCCCGAAGATTCATAATCTCCAGGGACGCCCGCTGGGTCGGTTTGGCGATGAAATCGACGGCCCCCCATTCCAGCGCCTTAAAAACGTTGTTGCTCTCCGAACGGGAGCTGATGACCACGACCGGAAGGGGCATATTGGTCATCAGCCAGCGCAGAAACGTGAAACCGTCCATGGTCGGCATCTCCAGATCCAACGTGATGACGTCCGGCTTGGACCGGCTGACGAACCGGATGGCCTCGCTTCCATTGGGCACCGCGCCGATGACGTCCAAACGAGGAGAGGTCTTCAGGATTCCCAAAATGGTCTGCCGATAGAACGCCGAATCGTCTACGATGAGCACTTTAATTCGATTCATTCGTCCCCGCCTCTTATCCGGTCGTCCCCGAGTTTCGAACCAGTTTCTGATAAACCATATCGTGCTTCAAATGGCGAAGCGCAAAGGCTGTGGAAATATTGATCAACGATTCCGAATGCCCCAATAGAAGATATCCGTTGTCCTTCAATTTCGTGTGAAACAGATCGATGACCTTTCGTTTGGCCGCCAGATCAAAATAAATAATCACGTTACGACAGAAGATAATGTCCATCGGATTGATAAACGCAATTTTATTCGTATCCAACAGGTTGAGATGCAAAAAGACGACATTTCTCTTGACGGTATCCAAGATCCGGAAGGCGTTCTCTTCTTTTGTGAAATATTTCGAGACATATTTGGGATCCGTCGATCGAAACGCGGTCGGTTGATAAATGCCGCGCCGGGCCGATTGAAGCACGCGTTGGCTGATGTCCGTGGCAAAAATCTCGATCGTCCAGTCCTTGAACTCTTCTTTATCCAGAATCAACATCGAGAGGGTGTAGGGCTCTTCACCGGTGGAGCATCCGGCGCTCCAGATTCTCAGCGATTTGGCATCTTTTTTTTTGGCGAACAGCTCCGGAAGAATTTCTTCCGAAAAAGATTTAAGCTGCTGGTCTTCGCGGAAGAAATAGGTCTCGTGGATCGTCAACAGATCGATGACATTGGCCAGCTCCTCGTTTTTCTTGCGGTCATACTTGAGATAAAAATAGTAATCCCGAAAGCTGTCAAAATGCAGTTGTTGAACACTGTGCATCAGGCGATTCTCCACAAAGTACTTCGCCCTCTCATCCAGCACCACGCCGCTTTGTTCATACATCAGGTCTCTGAAGAGATGAAAGACATCGTCCGGAAGTTCTAAGGATTTATTTTCAATCATCATCGGGTCATCGGGACCAAGGCTTAGGGTTTTGTCGCAAACTGAGCCAGGGCCCATTGTGCGGTTTGTTGAACCAACCGATCCGGATCGTCCTTCGCCAACTTCTCAAGGGATTCTCGGGCCGTTGTATCGCCGAGCCTTCCGAGCGATTGGGCCGCCGCCGCCCGGATTCCCCAATTGGCATGATTCAGAAAAACCTGAATCCTCCGCGCGATGGATGAATCACCGATCTCTCCCAGGACGGCGATGGCCGATTTCACCACATCCGGATCCGGACTCGTGGTCATTTCAAAGATCGGGTCGGCAAAACGCCGGTCTCGAAATCGGCCCATTGCTTCCATCGCGGCAATCTGGACCGCTCCCACTCGGTCCCTTAACATTCCGAGCAGCAGCGTTTTAACCGATTCGTCTTTCCTTTCCCCCAAGGTCTTCGCCACGGCCGCCCGCACCCAGATGCTTTCATCCGTGAGCAGAGGATCGATGTGCCGGAGAAAATCGATCTCTCGGTGTTGAGCCACGGCGGACAACGCGGCCAGCCGCACGGTCGAATCTTCATCCGCCAGCGCGAGCACGAGCCCGGGCACCGCGGCGGAGGTCTGGAATTCGCTCAAGGCCTCCACGGCGGACCGACGGACGGTCGGATCTTCATCTTTGAGACAGAAGGAAAGTTTGGGAAGCGCATCGGCCGCCTTCATCTTACCGATCACTTTGATCGCGTTGCATCGCAGCGTCGCCTTTTTGCTGTTGAGCAGCTCCATCAATCGGGAGAGGATGTCCTGATTTTTTAAAAGGCTCAGGGCCTGTATCGCGGATTCCTGAACGCTGACATATTCGTCTTCCAAAAGATCCAGAATGGCCTTCGCCGCGGACGAATCCTGGATCCGACCGAGACTTCGGGCCGCCGTTTGGCGAACATGTCCATTCGGATCGCCCAGCAAGCGGATCAGCGCATTCACGGATCGTCGGTTTCCCGCATCTCCAAGCAATCGGGCGATCCCTTCACGGGTCACTTCGTTGGCCGTGACCAGGGTCTGGAGCAATACATCCACCGTGCTTTGTTTCATGCGCTTCAGGGCCTCCAAGGCCTCCTCCCGCAGCGGGCCGTCGATCATTTTCACGATCCGCGCCGCGGCCGTCGAATCTTCCATCCAGCCCAAAACTTTTACGGCCGCGCGCTTGGTCCTCTCATCCGAATGGTCCAAAGACTTGGACAAGAAAACGGCCGTTTTCGCGTCGTAGTTCGGACGAAGACGATCGAGGATCGCGGCGTGCCGCTCCGCAGGCGCTCTCTCGGAGTGATCCACCAGCGCTTTGAGCGCGGACTCTTTGATCCGCGCGGTGCCTTCCCTCAGGCCGGTCAGGATCGGGTCCAGCACGGCCGGGTTTGCAAACGTCCCCAGCGCCTCCAGCACGACCCGTTCAACCCCTTTCCGGTCGGCGATCCGGATCAAAGGATCCACGGCCCGTCCATCACCCAGGTGTTCCAGCGCCTTCACCGTCGTAAAGCAAACCAGGATGTTTTCGGACTGCGATAAAGGGATCAAAGCCTCGACGGCACGAGCCTCCCTGAGTTTGCCCAACGACTCGATCGCGGCCAGCCGCACATTCTCATCCGGATCGGCCAGCAACTTCAGCAGATCCGGCACGGTCCCGGCATCGGCGATCTCCCCCAGAATCTCGATGATTATCTTCTTCACATCCTTATTGGCCGTTCGCACGTGCGCCAATAATGGGGAGATGGTGATCGGCCCGATGTGATTCAACGCCTCTTCGGCGGCGTTCCGTTTTCCAACGTTGCCCTCTTGATAGAGCGCCTGAATCAATTGCTCCACCAGGGCCTCGTTTCGCTCCAAGCCGGTCACCGCCACGACGGCCGTTTTCCGAACGCGCCACTCCGGGTCGCCCATCATATCAATCAGGTAGGTCGCATACTTCGGATCTTTATACCGGGCTAGTTTTTCAATTGCATGGAGGCGGACTTCCGGATTCTTGTCTTGGAGCTCTTTAAGACTTTGCTGAGCCTCTCTCTCCACCGATGTCCTCGAGGTCAAGCCCGTTTTTGCATCTCAATTTTTCTTTTCCGGATAAATTCGTCGATGGCCTCTCGATAGTAATCGGTCGATGAGGCGATCTCAACCGGGACCCGACGGTCATACAGTTTTTTCCCTTCTTCGATTTCGTCCCGGAGTAGATCGTACATCGTGCCGTTTCGGATCCCCTCTTCGATGGCCCGTTGATTATAAAGCGCGATATCGGACATAATAATTCGCGCCAGGCGCTTTGCGGCTTCATGGGCGGCTGGATCTCCAACCCTCCGCGGAATCGCTTGAGTTTTATCCAAGTCCCGTGAATGCGATGGGCCGGCTGCAGACTTACGCCCTTCCTCCAACATGTCATCCAAGACCTGTTCAATGGACGCGGCCCGTTCCGGCGTGTTGGTCTTGTGAGGAGAAATCACCGGGGCGGATTTTCCGGAAGCGGAGGACGGAGGTTTAACCGGCGATCCCATCGTTTCGGTTACGGATCCACCCGGCTGGGCCGTTGAACCTTTGGCACTCAAGATGTTCTGGATCTTCGACAGCAGTTCGTCTTGAATGTGGTGTCGTTCAATATAGTCATCCGCTCCATACAACGATTCCGGCTCCCGTTTATACCGAGTTTTGTCGTGAACCGACGCCAACAGGATGACCCCGATATCTTTCAGATCACTTCTCTTTTTGATCAGACTCGCGATCTCGAAGCCGAGAATATTTGGAAGTCCCACATCCACGATGACCACGGCGGGCCGTTCTCTTTCCACCAAGGCCATGATGTCCTGCCCCCCGTGGCCGATCACCAATTCAAAGCCCGCGGTCATCAACACCTCCCCGATCATCTCATTGCTGGCCTCCCCTTCCACGATCGCCAACACCTTTTTCCAATGGATGGGAGATAAAGTCGTTCGACCCGGGATGTCGGAGCCTGAGGTCGAGGGGGAAGTGAGCGTGACCGCCAGAGAAACCGTCAGAGTGGCCTGACAGGAATCGCAGGACATTTGGATATCTTTTTTCAACGGAATCTGCTCAAGCTGAAGGGAATGGTGACATTTTGGACAAATGGCTGGCATTTCCAATCTCCATAAAATGACGTGGATGAGTCCTGATTACCGGGACCGGATTAGACCGATCCCCATGAGCCGTCGATCCCCGACAGCTCTTCTCGATCACGATCGCATTTCGCGATGGAAGTCATAGTTTAAACTTTTCAATCTCGCCGGACAGTTGTGTGCTCTGCTTCAAGAGTTGTTCAATCGCCATTCCCACTTTACCGATCGCGTCCATATTTTGCTCGACCAC
>JACQBZ010000088.1 GCA_016194285.1 Nitrospirota bacterium
AGACGACAGCCGAACAACGTTCGACGCCTGCGGGCCTTTCGGTCCCTGGGTCACTTCAAACTCGACCGCTTCACCTTCGTCAAGCGACTTGTATCCGTCACCCGAGATTGCAGAGAAGTGTACAAACACGTCCTTGCCGTCTTCCTGGGACAGGAATCCATAACCCTTGCTGGCATTAAACCACTTCACAGTGCCTTTTGCCATTGTGATATCACCCCATTCCTATGTGTGATGTGTTTTTTGTTCGAGGTTTCACTGGACTGAATCAACAATCAGGAATCCCCGCTCTGAGCCGTCCGCGGGTCACAAAAAAACCGCAGGGCCTTGGTGACAGCCTCTGCGGTTCGGTAAATCCCTACAAAAACTTGCTCACAAAGCATGGGTACAATATCACAGCATAGAATAGGTGTCAAGTCTTTTTTTTGGTTCACACCCATTCGTTCTACGAGCCATCGTATTCCGGAAACGTAACTGTTCATTGTCTGAAAATCAGTTGTCCTTATCTCCTGTCATTCTCAGGGCAATGCTCTTGACTTTTCTCAGATCGACTTTTCCAGTTCCCAATGTCGGGATGGTTTCAACGTAATAGAAATTCTCCTGCTTGGGAATCCAAAGCTTTGGGAGGTCGGTTTGGCATAATTTCTCCCAAAGCGCCTCCGGTTCGATTTCTTTGTTTGTATACAAAACGACAAGACGTTCCCCTTTTTGCTCATCCGGAACGGCCGTCACCACACAGCCCTGCTCGTTCCCTAAAAACCGGTTGACCGCCTCCTCGACTTTGATATGGGGCACCATCTCTCCCCCGATCTTACTGAACCTGGAAAGACGGTCCGTGATCGTGATGAAACCGTCTTCATCGAGGGAGGCGACGTCGCCGGTCATGTACCAACCGTCCCGCAAAACCTCCTGTGCCTTCTCGGGCTGGCCCAGATAGCCAATCATCCGGCTGGGGCCGCTCACGAGGAGCAGTCCCTCTTTCCCGGAGTTCAGGGGTTCACCGGTGTCCCGATCGACCACCTTCACGGCGACCCCCGGGATCGGATGCCCCACCGTCCCGAATTTCTGGCCGATCTGATGGACATCTCTTTGTTCCATGTCCGGCACGTTGACCGAAATGACGGGAGCCATTTCGGTGCATCCGTACCCTTCCAGAAGTTCGAGGCCGTACTTTTCTTTGAAGGCCTTCGCGACCGATTCGCGCAACTTCTCAGCGCCGACGATGGCATACCGGATGGAAGAGAACTCTTCGGGTGAACATTTTCGGAGGTACGCGGCGTAGAATGTGGATGTAGAGATCAGGATGGTGGCCTTGTGCTTGAAAACCATCTCGCCGATCGCCTTGGCATCCAACGGATTGGGATGGTAGACCGCTCCGAAGCCTGAAACGAGCGGGAACCAGAGCGTGCCCGTAAATCCGAAGGAGTGGAAGAACGGCAGCACCCCCATCACCCGGTCCTGATCATTGACCCAGAAAACCTGATCCACGCCCTCGACGTTCGACAGGACATTGTGATGCGACAGCATCACGCCTTTCGGGACTCCGGTACTGCCGCTGGAAAAGATCACGGTGGCGAGGGCGTCGGGTGTTGTCCGTTTAGGATGATAGAGGGCCTGGAGCAGACGAGACGGCACAAGAAAAGCTTTCAACGCGGTGATGAGTTTCTGGGACGGGGTGATCTGTTTCATCACCTCTTCAAGGGCGACCATCCCCTCCATCTCGTCCAGTTTCGCTTTGGCCAGGAAAATCCGGGAAGTCACGATGGTCCGTATGCCGCACCGTTGAACCGCTTCGGCCATCGCCTCTTTTCCTGACGTGAAGTTCAGATTCACCGGCACCTTTCCGGCCAAGAGAACGGCGATATTGACCAGAGCCCCGGCCACGGAGGCCGGCAACAATAATCCCACCATCGAGTCCTCCGGCCGGTTTTTCCAAAACCAGCGGGCGAGCAGAAGGCTGGCCACAAGCGTCTTACCGTAGGTGAGTTCCTTTCCGCTGGAATCGGCCATGCAGAACGAGAACCAGCGCCGTTTGGCCGTTTTTATAAACCGCAGATGCAGCAGATCCCGCGAGGTCCGTCGGTACCGGACCGCTTCGCTTCCCAGCACCTGGATCGCCTGCCGGGTCTCCCAGGCCGTCGTGGTAGAAGACATCGGCCGGCCGAACGAAACCGTAACGGGATAGGGAATCCTATTGGGCCATTTAAAGAAAAACCGACCGTCTTTAAAGCTGAAGACGCTTCCCCACAGCCGGTCAAGATGAACCGGGATGACGGGAACATCCAAGCCTTCGACAATTCTCTCAAAACCTCTTTTAAAAGGAAGAAGATTACCGGTGCGGCTGATTGCGCCCTCAGCAAAGATACAAACCACGTGTCCCTGACGGAGTTCTTCTCGGGCCCTTTCGAGTGACTCCACCACTTCTTTTCGATTTCCTCCAGCCACCGGAATCGCCTTCATTAACCGAAAGAGCCAGTGGAAAGCCTTGAACTCGTAATAGGGCCGGTAGATCATGAAACGGACGAATCGCTGGATGCAGGCTCCTACCAGAAGGCCATCCATGTGGGACATATGATTGCAAACAAGCAGGGCCGGGCCGCGAAATGGAACATGCTCCTGTCCAACGATGCGGATCCTGTAAAGGGTGTGGGTGAACATCCAGAGGCTGAATCGGATCAGAAAATCCGGCAGGATGCTTAAGATGTAAACCGTCGACGCGAGCGTGAAGAGGCCGAAGATCAGAACGATCCGGTCGGCCTGAACCTGGAACAGGTCCCGGAAAGCCCAGAGGCTGCCGGAGGCCAGGAGAATTCCACCTGTCTGAAGGAAGTTGGCGGTCGCGATCAACCGGCCTTTCTCTTCACGCCCGCTCTTCTGTTGAAGAAGGGCATTCAACGGAACGATGAACAGCCCGCCCGAAAATCCCAACAGCGTGAGCGCCGTCGCGGTATTGGCATAAGAGGAAGCGGATGCGGATAGCAGGATCGAGAACAGCCCCATGCCGATCGAACCCAAGGGCACCAGCCCCAGCTCGACCTTGTCGCCCGAGAGGCGGCCGGCCGCAAGGCTGCCGATGCCTATCCCAATGGCCAGGAACGTCCCCAAGATTCCGATTCGCAGATCGGAAAGCGCCATCACCTCCTTGCCGAAGAGGATGATGTCCATCTGGAGCAGGGCCCCCAGAAACCAGAAATAGGAGATCCCGATCACGGTAAGCCAGAGGGTCTTCTCACCGTAAAGGCGCTTGACGCCGCTCGCGATCTCGGCCCAGGGATTGACCTGAAACGGCTTTCGGGCGCCGGAAAGTTGAACCCTTGAAATTCCAAGGCTGGAGAGGGTCCCGGCGATGGCGACGACGATGAGAACGAGACTGATCAACCCCAACCGGTCTTTCCAGGTCGCGAACATCACACTCCCGATCGATGTCCCAAGAATGATCGCCATGAAAGTGCTCATCTCCAGTAGCCCGTTGGCCCGGGAAAGGTCCTTGTCGGGCAGCATTTCCGGCAAAATGCCGTATTTGGCCGGACTGAAAAAGGTGGCCTGGAGGGCCATTAAAAATAGGACGCACAGCATCCACTCGATCCGACCTGAAAAGAAAGCAAAGAACCCCAGGCCCATGGCCACGATCTCGAAAGCTTTGGTCACGATCAGAACAGTGCGCTTATTGAAAACATCGGCGAGATAGCCCGCATGGCCGGAGAAGAGGAAAAACGGGAGAATGAAAACGGCGCCCACCAAGGAGAGATAGCCGCTGCCTCCGCCGGAACGGGTGACCACATCTACCGCGAGCATCGAGACTACGATCTTGTAAACGTTGTCGTTGAACGCCCCCAGAAACTGGGTCCAGAGAAAGGACTGGAAGCCGAAGGATTTTAGAAGGGCTTTGTATTTTCCGATGGACATCGTATCTCACCTCCCGACTTGTTTACAGGCTACGCCTGTACATATATGCAACCACAATACCAAGAGAGGAAGCGTTCTGAGACAATGACCGGATTTTTTAAATAATCAAGCGGTTAACTCGAGTGTATCCGAAGAACAGGTTCGTCCTAAAAAAACCTCCTCGGATCTTTTTCTATCCAGTGTATCCAAAGGGATTCGATTCCATGCTGTACATAGGAATCATGACAGTCTCATGCGCAGCGAGATCGCCTTCTTGTTGTTCAGGTCGTAGGCCGGGATGCGGAGCTCGGTAATCTTGACGTTGCTGGGAAGAAAGATCAGGCCGTCGGCGATGAAGCCGGGATAGAGTGTCTGGCGCTTGATTGCCTGACCGGTATATTCTTGAGTAATTAACTGGATGAGCGCTTTCTCATAGTCCTGGGCCCGTTCCAGCCCGACGCCAGCGGCTCCTTTTGCAGCACCGGAGGCTCCGCCTGTTATTCCACCTGAGGCGATCCCGCCCACACCGCTTTTAACCGCTCCGATAATGATTTCACCGCCCAGGATCGACTTGACCACAGGTCCTACCTGACTGCCTTTAATAGCCTCTTTGAAGACTTTAGACTGGACCACAAGATCCACCGCTTCCTGGGAAGAATAGATTCGGTAGGAGGTAGAATCGGCCATGCCGGTGATCTGGTCCGGATCAAGGACAATCTCGTCTTCTGTTTCATTCAATACAACGAGGCGCACGGGCAGGACTCCCGCCTCAAGAACGTTTAGCGGCAGGCTAGTCTGCTCGTTGATCGGCTGGGCCGGGTCGGCATAAACATCCCGCCCCGGTGAAAACGGGACCGCCGCCACCTTCAACCCGCTCGATTCGGCCGACATGGGATAATGGTTCATCGGATAGATGGCCCTCGGGTAAATAATCTTCGGCAGCGGCTTGGTGGCGCAGCCGGTCGTGAATAAGAATATAAGACAGCACAAGATAGCCGTTGATTTAGCAGCGCGCATCTTCATTGAGTCACCTCCTCCGTCACGAACCCACGGGCGGCCCAAAAGATCATGAAGAGAGCCGCTGCTTGGATAAGATGATAGAACGCATTGTGATCAAAGTAAACCGGGTGGAGCGCGATTCCGTGCTGTTGCACCCATGAAGCGACAAAGGTTAATGTAAGCCCCATCGAGCCAACCAGCGGCTGTCGATCCCGCGTCCGTTTGTATGCGAGGAAAAATACAAAGAGAAGGAAAACCGCGGCCGGCAGATAATCGGCGATCGCAATCCGGAATACCTGCGTAACGAACAATACGTTGACGCAATAGCCAATGAATTGTGCGAGTGCCGCGATCAAGACCCATCGTGCAACCGTCTCCGAAAACTGGATTCTCGCGCCGATGGCCCAGGCCGCCAGCGTGGCCATTCCCATGGCAAGCAATGTTGCCCGCCACAGGATTACGTGCCCTTCCCCATCCGATTCGCTGAAAAAGCCGTGAACCGATCCACCGGTCAATGCAGCAAGACCGAGTGATCCGAAGAACAGCACGAACCAGGTTCGAAGCGGCTGTTGGCGGTTCCCACGGTTATGAAGCAAGTAAGCGAAGAAAGCTAATTCGACGGCTAAACCATAGTCGGTTAATGCAACATCGGGTTCGGTGATGATCATGGCCCACCCGGCTCTTTTTGTACGGGGTCTTTTGCCAACTTGTTTAAAAAACGATCATGTAACTTTCCTAGGGTCAGTAACGAGATAATGGCTCCGATTAAAGCAAACGCCATATCTTTTTGGGTATCCCACACATCACCTTGAGTTCCAAGGAACGAATCCGCGGCGGTTCCTGTGAGTTCCGCCACACCCCATTCAAAAAGTTCGTAGGCGGCGCTGATCGCCAGGCAAATGCTCACGACGATGAAGAAAAGCCATTTGCCCCTCGTTAACGGAGATTTTCTCAGCAAAACTTCCCGCACAATGATCGCCGGGACGAAACCCTGAACGAAATGTCCCAGACGATCATAATGATTACGACTCAATTCAAAGACGTCTCTGATCCAGTTAAATAGGGGCACCTCGGCATACGTGTAATGTCCGCCGATCATGAGAATGGTTGCGTGTATCGCCATCAGCAGATAGGCAAAGATCGTGAATTTGAACTTCGGATAGGTTAATACAAGAACGATCATCCCGATGATGGCGGGTACAACCTCCAAGAACCAGGTGAACAGGTCATGAGGATGAATGACCGACCAGACGAAAACAAGCAGCAAACCCAACCATAGCAAAAACACCTTCGAGCGATCACTCATGGTTCCTGCTCCTCATTCACTTTATTCACTTTCATGCAAAGCCCGGTTGAGAATCTCCACCATGCAACGGTTTGTCTCCGCGTCTTTCACGGCAATGCGTAAAGCATGGTTGCCCAGTCGCGAACTCATACTGGACGTGTTGCGAAGAAACAGCCCATTCGCACGGCATCGATCACAAACGGTTGCCGCATCCGGCCCCTCAGGTGGAAGATGACAGAGCACGAAATTCGCGACACCGGGAACAATCTCCATTGCGTTCAAGGCTGACAGATTTGTCACAAGCTCGGCACGAAGACGATGGGTCTCTCTGTAGCGCTCGGCATAATATTCAGGATCCTGCAAAGCCATGACGGCGGCCACCTGCGCGGGGAGGCTTACCGCCCACGGTGGCGTAATTGCCCGAAGCTCTTCCAACTGATGCGGCGAGGCGCAGAGATAAGCAACGCGCGCGCCGCTGAGCGCATAGACCTTCGACATGGACTTGCAGACAATGACATTTTCACTTTTTGCTGCGAACTGCTCCAGCGACTGGTCCGAACCGGCATACTCTATATAGGTTTCGTCGATCCAGATTCGAGTTCTCACGGGCGCGCGCTTCAGCACCGGCTCAAGCTGCTCTCGCGCAACATGACGGCCTGTGGGACTATTGGGATTCACGAGAACGATCAGGTCATAAGTATTATCGAAATAAGACTCCAGATAGGCCGGATCGAGCCGGTAACCATCCCGGCGGGAGAGGTTTAGACGATCCACGCGGCAGCCGATGACCCGCTCAAGAACATGCGCATATTCACCGTAGGTCGGGTCCAAAATGAGCACGCGCGAATCCGGCTTCAGCCATTGACGGAAGGCCCGGAAGATAAGATCCGATGAACCCGCGCCGGGCAATATATTTTGGGAATCCACATTCCGAGCGCCGGCAATCGCTTGGATCAGGCCCTCGCAGCCGGTCGGCGGTGAGGTTCGCAACAGCCATGAAAGATACTCCTGCAAGGCGGTAAGCACCCTGGGCGCAGGAGGGAACCAGGCGTCAAGCACATCGGCGTTGATGATCTCTTTGCTGCGTTCCAGCGCATCGAACTCTTCACCGATCGCGTCAAAAAAGGCGCCTCCATGAAAACATTCCGCCGGTTTTTCGAACGGGATGCCGAGCTGCCAATCGATTCGATCCTTGAGCTTGCGGAGAATCGGCGCATAGCAAGCCAGGTTCCGGCGGATCATGTCGACCGTGGCGGTCAGAACCTCGAACTGAACACCCCCGGATTGGATCTTGATGCCTACAGGCTGCAATCCCACCTTAAGATAGATGTCCAAAACCTCAAGTCTCCCGATCGCCATGATTCGAGTGCCGCCGTGAGATTCAATCCAGCGGAACGCGGCATACATCAGGACATTGGCGATCTGGGAGCCCCGATAGGGTTTGATCACGGTGAAGAGGCGGATCTCATACAATCTATCATCGAACACGAACGGCAGATCACGCCGCTGGACATACTTATCGATCGAATAGCTCGGGCCGCCGGGAGGAGTCACACTGATGAAGCCGACCGTTTCGCCATTCAGAGACACGGTAATATAAATATTGAAAGCATCCAGTGAGTCGGTAAGCTTGCATTCCGGATTATTAGAATGCTGACCCAGTTCTCGGGCATACACGTCATGACGCAGCCGATAGATGATGTCACGCTCTTGATCCGTGGCGATCGCAACCCTGAGGCTGCCGGTTTGTCGGCCTTTTACAAACAGATCCATAACGCCCTCATCCTCTTCCGCCCCTCATTGTTGGTGCATACCCCAAAACCCACCGAATACGCCTCCTTTAAAAAATCCACAACCATTGCATCTTGCTCTTTCCCTCCGCCGTCGTTTCACGTCCGATCAAGCCGCCCAGGATGGCCCAGTAGGAACCCTTTTCGGCATCGGTCTCGTGATAGTAGAGCGGATTGAACTCGACTGTGGAAGAAGTCGCGGTATTACTGATTCGGATGAATCTCCACAGGAATCGGAATTCGCTGGTCTGGGCGTCTTTACGTTCGTACGATATCACCTGCCAGAGGAAGCCGGTCTCCCGCACAAACTCTCCCTGACTATTATAGGAAAAAAGCGGCCAGAGAAAAGACCATCTGAGCGCATCAGTCTCATCATCCTGATCATAGCTGTACAAAGGAAAGACGGAATGCTTCACAATGTGTGGCCCCGCCTCATAACGGATCAGGCTGAGCTTCGGCGGGATGAGCCAGAGGAAAGACAGACGGGTCGTGTCTTTTTGGACATCATGCTCATACCAATGAAGGAAGAGCGTGCCGTCGAGCGTGCGTTGAGGCGCCGAACTATGCCACCAGATAGGGAAGAGAGTCGTGATGGAATCCTCTTTTTCTCTCTTGTGATAGTAAAGCAGAATATGAGTCATACTAATGCCATTCTCCGAATCAGAGCCGAACCGAATCAGCGGCCAGAGCGTGGAGTATTCATGATAGGAGGCCCGCTGTAACCGGCCAAACAAAGGCCAGACATGAAACAGGTCCTGATCCGGCTGATGACTGTTGATATAATAAGGCGGCAGAAGCGCCAGCGAGCCCAGCGTCAGCCGCGAGTCTGAGTCGCCGCGGTGATAATAAAAAGGAATCACCCAAGACTGTTCTTTTTCTCCGTCATGGGCGAAAAGAACGAGCGGCCATAGCGTAGAATAGTCCTCATAGGCTCCCTTGCGCCAATGACCGTAGATAGGCCAGAGATGGAAGAAGTCCTCGCCAGGCTCCTCCCGATGAATATAATAAGGCGGCAGAAGCGCCAGCGAACCCAGGGTGAGATTGGAGTCGGCGTTCTTCTTGTGGAAATAAAACGGGATCAGCCATGAGCGTTCACGGTCCCCTTCATGCATTCGGCTGAAGATCGGGAAAAGGAGATCTTGCTGCGAGAGGCCGGTGCGCGTATCACGGGTATCCATAAACAGCGGGCCCAGGATGAAGCGTTTTGTATACCAGTCCCCCTTCTGATGAACGCCATACAAGGGAAGCAGATGCCAGTAGCTGTTTTGGCCGGACGTAAAGGACCAGTAGAGGGGGAATCCAACGGTGAGTCCGTATTCCGGTGTTTGGGTATGCCAATAGAATGGCAACATACGGACCGACAACATCGAAGGAGAAGATTCATAATGGAACAAAGGCCAGACCACATCCCAGGCTTTAAGCTGTAGTTCGTTATCCTCCAGTTTGGAATAAAGGGGGAAGAGTATGAAATGACGTGAGATGGCGTCGCCCCTCTGATAACTTCCATAGATAGGGAAATAGTATGTAAAAGCTGCTCGAAGCTGCGTGTCCTCGGAGTGAAAATACAACGGAAAGAAGGATGAGAAAGAAAACGGCCCGCTCCGATAACGTAAGTAGACCGGCAGACCGATCTGCAAGCTTAAGTCCTGTTTCTCATAGTTAAGGTAGACCGGAATCAAAGAGCTGAGATGGCTCTCTTCCGTTTGTATGCTGACATACAATGGCGTAATGAACCGGAGACGTTCTTTTGGGGTTTCATAGTTGAGAAAAACCGGAATGAAGGTATTTAGATGGCTTTCCTCCGTTTGCCTGCTGAAATAAAAAGGCATGATGAACTGGAGTTGTTCTTTTTGCGTTCCGTAGTTTAAGAAGACTGGAATGAGCATGTTTAGATGGCTCTCTTCAGTCGACCGGCTGAAATAAAGCGGTGTGACAAAACGGAGTTGTTCTTTTGGAGTCTCGCGGTTAAAGTAAATGGGAAACACCAAGTCGGTTCTAATTTCCGGCCCACGGGATGAGTACCACAAGGGGAAAATTCCACGGGAGGTAAGGGTAGGAGTGTTTCTCCAATAGTAGGGAAACAGAAAGCCTCCCGATTGATCCGGTCCCCGCTCGTACCAATAAATGGGAAGAACCCGATTCGTGTGATATGCACCCTTGGCATAAAAGTTAACAATCGGCCAGAAGAGATGGAGATCGGTTTCGCCTGTGCTGGGGTCATGTCCGTACCGAAAGAACGGGTAGAGTGTGGAGTACTCGGTAGAACTCTTCCCATAATGGTTCACACCAAAAAACGGCCAAAAATGAAAATAGGAATAGTCTTTCCCCTGAATGTCCCAATAGAGCGGGAAGAATACGTTGTACCGGCTGTCGGTCGAGCGGCCGGCCCAATAGACCGGGAAGATATGGAATGAAAGCCCAGGCCCGGTGCGCTTGTAGATACTGAGCGGCCAGATGACGCTGGTTTTCCGGTAGTCCTTTTCCGGATCGCTCTCGGTGGAGAAAAGGAACGGGCGCAGGGCATATCGGGTCCAAGACTTTTCCCGTTCATAACGCAGAAGAGGCCAAAGGATGTCGGTCTCAGCGGAGTCGGCGTCTGCCCGGTGGTAGATCAACGGCCAAGCAGTAATCGGGTGGGATAGTTCTTCGGCCTGGGCGGGTGAGGGAACGGATTGCAAGCAAACCATGATCAGAAACAGGGTTGAGAGTAACCGTTGCATCGGTCTCCACCTTTCTGGATGGGCTCGGAATTATATCGCTTCCATGAGATGATTATATATATTTTATGAGAAACAAAGCAAGAAGGCCTCCCCGCAGTTACGACCTTTCGCGCATGATTCAATCAACGTCGGACCGTGAGTCAGGGCCGCGTTGCGATATAAGAGGTCAGGATTTTCGAGGGATGGTATGAAAGCTTGGCCGCGCGGAGGCGCTCGAGGCCGGAATCGTCCATCGCGTGGATCGTCGCGTAACCCGAAAGCTCCCGACAGAATTCGCGGTAGAGATAGGCCGACAGCCCGGTGATCTCCCGGTCGGCCACCTCCAGCAGCACGCAGAAGATCCCCGGCCGGAAGGGATAACCGAAGGTGTACCCGACGATCTTCCCGCCCAACCGCACCACGCGGCCGGTCAGGCCCAAGGCCGTGAAATTTTCGAGCGCCCTTCGATGGGCCGAGGCGGCGTCCTCCAGCATCATGCGATCCTCCTCTCGATTCGTTGAAGAGGGACCGGAACCGTCCTGTTGTTTCTTCCACCGGTCGAACAGCTCCAGGCAGTCATCGAGATCGGAAGATCGGTACGGCTCGAGCCGGACAGGGTCGTTGCGGTGATCCCGCACGAAGCGGTTACAGGCCCAGCGTTTGGTCTTGTAGCGATCGCCGGTCAAACGGACCAGTGCATCGCGTTCATACAGATACTCCTGTTCTTTCGGTTTGATGACAAGGCCCATTGCGTCGAAGGTCGGGACCTGTTCCCCATCGAGATTTTCAATCCGGGATATCGCCGGATAGGTATTCATGGAGTCCATCCGGTCAAAACAATGTCGGACGGCTTCCGGGGTCAGGGTCTCCCCCATCGGCGGAAGGGGCATGAACAGGCCGTCGACATATCGCGCAAAGAGGCAGAACTGCCGGTCGAGGATTGTCCAGTAGTATTGAAGATGATCCTTCCAGACCATCAGCGCGGGCCAGGAATGACTTGAAAGCTCCGTCCGGGTCCATTTCAAGGTCGACTCAAACAGCGGACGGTCCGCGTCGGCCAGCGGGGTTAATCCGACCGCCTCGGGTGAAGGCCGCGCACCCATCCCGGTCGGCCGGCCCGTCAGGGCCTCCGTCAGGCGGGTCAGCGGGGTTAGGATCATCACGTCATCTTGATAAGCCCCGATCAATCCCGGATGAGCCCCAAGCCTCTTGATCATCTCATCCGACTCCAGCCGGGCGGCCATCGACCGGCCGTACCCGAACAGCGCCTCGCTAAAAAGCGATTCTAAAACAAACGGGCATTTGCGGTCGTAACCCAGGAGCACGGTCCGCCTGCAAGGATCCCACATCAAGGCCAGGGGGAATAATTGGCAGTCCAGTGGACGATGGTCGTAGATTCGGCAACCGTTTACGGCCGGATCAAAGGCGGGACAGACATAGCCTTCGCTGTAGGGATGGGGAATCAGTTCGATCCGGCCGCCGTTCGGATCGGCAAATCGTTCCGGCGAAACGCCTCGTTCGATCGCACGGCGAATCTCTTCCGCCGTGAAGTACGGCGCCAGCGGGCTGTCCTTCTCTGGAAAGCGGCAGCAGACATCGCAAGCCAGGCAACGGGAACTGGGGATCAGTTGGGGTAGGGCAAGGTCCGAACGGGCGTTTATTTTGGATGGTCCCATCGCAATGGATTCATTGAACGTTGGATGATTATCCTACGCGGTCGTGCCGACGGAGTCAAGCGCAGGAATTCCGCCGGCCGGCCTCCGGGCGCTCATCCGTTGCGGGGGGCTTTTGGGAAACGGAGGGATTCGTGTATAATGGATTTCATTCGAGAAGCGCCGCGCGGGGTCGGATGCAAGAACCATAAAGCCAACTTCAAAAAGGAGATACCGGTGCCGTACTCAAAAATTGGACGATGGATTTTATTCATAGCCCTCTGTATCCTGATCGGCGAAAGCCCGCTTCGGGCCGCCGAGTCGGATGCGCCAAAGGACGCGACGTTTGTGAAAATCCTCGAAGGCGCCTATCACGCCTCTTGCGACGACGTCGATCGCCTCCGCGATTATTATCGGGCGGACGCCCAGATCATCCACGACGGCCGCCTCACGACGCTCAATGAAACAATCAAGGAGATTAAAGAATCGATCCGCCCGCTTCAGGGTCTGCACTGCAGCTATCAGCCCCGGGTGCGCGGCACCCGGATCAGCGGTGAAATGGCCTATCTGATCGTCCACGAATCGATTCGCCTTTCGGCCGGTGCGGTCGAACCGCAGCAGATTGAACAAATCTGCAACTATGTCTTCTTGAAAGAGGGATCGCAATGGAAGATCGCGGTCGATCATTGCTCCACTATTCCCGGAGAAGCCGTATGAGCGGCCGGACTTTTTATCCGGTATTATTTCTGACCGTACGGAAAAACCGTCGGGATCCAAGCGGGGCCGACGGCCCCGCCGTCCGGAACCGGCCTCGGGAAGCGGATCTGGATTTTCTCCTGACCCTCAAAGAAGGCCGGCCAGATCTTCGACGGGTCCTCGGCAAAAACAGCGCCCGGATCCGCATCCTTGATCACCCAGTCCCCGCGCACGAACTCGGCATCCAGTTGCATCGGCGCCCAGCCGGAGTAACCGGCATAGACCCGGACCTTTTTGTCGGGGTCCGGGTTCCCAAGCGCATCGGTCAGGATTTTTCGACTGGCCGTAAAGTAGATGTTGCCGAGGATCTTCCGTGCCCCCTCCAGAGACGAATCGGAACGCAGAAGCACCAGCATCAGATTCGTGCTGACCGGGCCCCCGAAATAAATAGGCTTCGATAATTTCTCGGTCCCTTCCAGATCCGGGATGGCTTGGACGAGCGGGATATCGGTGGGACGATTGATGATCAATCCCGAGGCCCCCTCTTTCCCGTACGTGACCAGCAGAACGACGGTGTGGAGAAAGTTCGGGTCGTGCAGCCGGGGAGACGAGAACAGGAAGATCCCCGGTCGCAAGGGCTTACCGGTCCGAACGGGGCCGGAGGCGCCGGCCGGAATCGCCGGCACGATCCCGACGAGCATCAAGCATGCGGCCAGGAAGCAGGCCCGGTTGGCTTGGACGGATCGGGAGCTGGAGGAGATCTCGGGAAACATCGGAAACGTCAGGACCGCCTGTTCCGGGGTTCGGCCTCAAAAATCTGGTTTAGAAACGTTCGGATCTCGGATAGCGCCTCCGGAATCACCTCATGGCCCATCAGGTATTCCTGGAGCCGAACCGAGAAACCTTCGGTGCGGAGCGCCGCCTGGGCCTCCCGCGCCCCTTCCACCGGCAGCACCTCGTCATTCTTTCCGTGGATGAGCAGGATCGGCAGACCGGCCACGGCCGGCGATTTCTCGACCGCCAGCGTTTCGGGCCGGGCGAGATACCCGCTCATGGCGACGATCCCGGCGATTCGTCTCGGATAGCGGACGCCCACATCCAGACTCATCACCGCCCCCTGGGAAAACCCCACCAGGGCGATCCGCTTCGACGGGGTCTTTTCTTGCTCCAGCCGTTCGATCAGCTCGAAGAGGAGCTTTCGGCTTTGAAGAAGACCCCGCGGGTGATGGGGCGGAATCTCATACCACGCCCGGCCTCCCCAGGAACCCGGCAGCTCCATCGGCCCGTCCGGAAAGATCCACCGGATTCCCTCCAGCGCGATCGCGTCGGCCAGAGGGGCCAGGTCTTCGCCCCGGACGCCCCGGCCATGCAAGGTCACGATGCAGCCGATCGGCATCCCGATCGGATGGAGCTCGGTAAAATTCAGCATAGGGCTTTTGACCGCTCGCACCGGAAGAGCCGGTTGCGGGATCTTTTAAAATACACGCGACGATTTCCCGGGTCAACCGATCGATGCAATGGGGAGGAAGGATTCCGAAAACGATGGACCGTGGGGCGAGAATACCGACCGAAAGCGGGGGGACGGACCTTGAACGAATCGACCGGCAGGCGAATCCGGGGGTGGATTATCTCCCGCGGCCTCCGCGCCCGCCGCCATATCCCCCACCGCCATATCCCCCTCCCCGTGGTTCCCGCTTCTGCTGGGGACGGGCCTCGCTGACGATCAGGCTTCGTTCCATAAAACTTTTGCCGTTGAGCATCTCGATGGCCTTTTGAGCGTCTTCGGAAGAGCCCATCTCCACGAAGCCGAACCCGCGCGGACGCCCCGTCTGACCATCGGTGATGATCTTAACGGAAGCCACCGTTCCCGCGGTTGCAAACAAATCACTGATCTCTTTTTCTGTGGCTTGATACGAAAGATTACCAACGTAAAGCTTTGCGCCCATCTGCCTCTCCTTCTGATTCCGCCTGACGGATTCCGCCTGATTTCTTATCTGATTCTTCTCTCTGATTCTCCTCGGCCACCGGGAGTTTAACGACCGCTTGTTACTATGCTATATACGTTTTGCATTGTCAAGTGGAAAACGGCGCTCAATTCCGTTCGTCATGCCCGGTCGATGTCGGTGCCGTCCCCGGAGACGGCGTCGCCACGGTCGCCTGCTTCTGAACACCGGCCCCGTACCGATAAACCAGGTCGCCGCCGAAGTAACCGGTCGTTCCCAATAGAAGAACGCCCAGCACGGCCAGAATAAAATAGACCGTCCTGTTACGGACGGACCATGGGTCGCGAACCCGCCAACGGACGAACAGCAGCAGCGCGAACACAACCAGGGTGATGACGGCCAAGGATTCATGCCGGTCCACGGCCTTTTGGGGAACGCCCGTGGCCACCACCGCCTCTTCGCCCCAGAACCCGACGGCGGAGGCGACGATCCCGCTGACCAAACCGAGGATCAGCAGCCACAAGCCGAACTGGCGATAAGATTCCCGCCGGATCCAAAATCCAAAAATTTCAAAAAAGACGGCCGTAAAGAGCAGGGCGATCGGGAAATGAACGACGGTCGGATGAACGGGGTGGTCGAGCACGCGGATCTCCATAGTAAGTTCGTTGAGCCTAATCTCGGAGCTAAGTCGATCGAAGCTTCCACCGCTGTCGATCCGCCGATCGAGACTTCATTTGGGGTTTTTCATCCTAAAACAAAGGCCGCACAATGTCAATCGCCGCCGCCCCGCTTCCCTTCCGGAAAGACCGGCGGCTTGCTTTCCGTTTGCATTTTAACCGGACGAGCGTTAAAATAAATGATGACCAAGGTCGCTCCATGTTAATCTGTCCGAATTGCAGAAAAAAATATCGATCGAATATTTTGGTCTGTCCGAGTTGCCAATGGGAACTGCTGCCTCCCTCCGCGATCAAACTTCGGAACGAACACCCCAATTTGACGCAAACCAAAGGATCCCAAAAACAGACCCTGACCAAGAAGCCGCCGCACCCGAAACAAACCGAAGCCTTCGTCGAGCTTTTCCGGGGCAACCCGACCGAGGTGAAGGAGACCGGCCGCTTCCTCGAGAAAGAAGGCATTCCGTGTCGAATGGAAGACGATGAGACGGCTCCATTGCCTTATCGATTGGACGGGGAAAATCCCATGGGGAGTCCGCAAGCGATGGTGATCCGGGTGCCCCTCTCCCAGATTGAAAAGGCCCGCGCCCTTCTAGACTGGGAAAACCAGAAAGAAGATCCTCATCCTCCGGTGGACAATGCTCTGGCCGAAGAGGAGGAAGACGTCCTGGTTTGCCCGGCCTGCGAATCCGAGGTCATTCCGGAGGAAGGGACCTGTCCTGAATGCGGATGGGAATTCGATCTGGACGACGAAACGGATGAAGAGGAATATTTCTGTTCCTCCTGCGGCGAAGCCTGCGATCCGGACGACCCCGTCTGTCCGAACTGCGGCGCCCACTTCGATCATTGAGCGTGCTACCCCCGCGGCCCGTCCGCCCGTGTCGATGGCCCGTCAACGACACGGCCGCCGTACGTTTACGGCTCGAGGTCGCGACTCTTCACGGTCTTTCGCCCGTCCGCTTTGGCCTTCTCGATCGCGTCCAGGCAAAGTTTCTCGACCCGCTGGCTCAGCACCTCCAGAATTTCGGCCGACGTGTTAAACCCGGATTTTTCCCGTACGAATTTTTTCACCTTGGATGCCACCACTAAAATATCCGCCATGCTTCTCTCCTTTCAGTATAAGTTTCTCAGGATGAGTTTCTCAGGATGAGTTTTGGGTTCATGAAACGAAGCGGTCTTTATTATATCCATCCTTTTTCTCAGGTCAAGTGTTATTTGGGTCTAAGAATTTTCTTGGAGATGCCGCTCCAGCGCCTCATAGAACGTGAGGACGTGGACGCGGTTGGCCCCAAGATCGCCGCGGCCGATCCGCGAAGCGGAGTGAACATAGACCTCGACCTCCCCGGTCGCCGAGCCGATCACCAAGACGGACAGATCGTCCCGGAACCGCCAGATCAAACTGCTCACTTCGGCCTGATAGGCGCCCACGTCCCCTTCCGCCCGGACCATCTTCCAGCGCGGGAGGGACCGGATCGTCCGCTCGACGGCGGTTTTTACCGCCTCCTCCGGCAGCCGGTAATGCCGGACTCGAAGTTCGGGCAGGATCGGATCTGCGGTCGTCTCGGCCACATTGTACCGTAAGTAGATCGAAAGCCGCTCCATGAAACCCGGCGGATCAAGCAGCATCGGTCGGTTCATCGCGATCGCGATGACCACGGCCGCCACGGGCAGAATCAGGACCAGCACGATTCCCGCGAGAAGCTTGTACCGCATGATTTACGCCCTTCATAGGATCGGGGCCGATTCGGCTCGTTTCCACCGGCCACGGCCCGCGTGACACGGATTTTCCCCGCCAACGTCAGAATGTCATTGCGGCATTTTGCCCCCGACCGGCTCCCGGATCGGTTCCAGCGGGATCACGTTCAAGACCCCAAGGCCTGAAAGCGGCCGATCGAACCGGTCGGGACGTCCGACCGCAAGAACGATCAAGGCGTCCGGCCGGAGATGCTTTTGGGCCACGTTCAGGATCTCTTCGCGCGTCACACGGATGACGCCGTCGCGAAACCGTTCCAAAAAGTCCGGCGGCAGCCCGTAATATTCCAGCGAGGACTGGCGGTCGGCGATCATCGCGGGATTCGAGAAAGAAAACACAAACGAGTTCAGGAAAGAATCCTTGGCCAGGCGGAGCTCTTCTTCCGTGACGGGCTCCGTCCGGATCCGCTCGATCTCCCGCTCGATCGCCGAGATCGCCTGGTACGTGGATCCCGCCTTGGTCTCGCCGTAGGCCACGAACAAGCCCCGCTCCAAATTCCCGGGCGTAAACGTGCTGCCGACCGAATAGGCCATCCCCCCCTCGGTGCGAACCTTTTTGAACAGCCGGCTGCGGAATCCGCCGCCGCCCAGGATATCGTTCAGCAACGACACCGCGAAGTAATCCGGATCATCCTGCCGGATGCCCAGGTGTCCGATGCGCAGGTGCGTTTGGGAGATGTCTTTCTCGACCAAATTGACGGACGGCTTCAACGCATCGCGGACGGGCGGCAGGGAAGGCCGGTCGATCCGACCCGGCGACCAACCGACGAAGGCCCGTTGGATCTTCTCGATCATCTCCTTTTTTTCGAAATCCCCCGACAGCGACAGGAGGACCGCGTTGGGATGATAATCGTGTGCATGAAAGGCGACCAGATCGTCCCGGGTGATCCGGCCGATCGTCTTGACGGTGCTTTCCCGGGCCAGCGGGTGGTCCTCTCCGTAGATCCGTTTACGGAACTGCCGGCTTGCGATGCCGGCCGGATCGTCGTTCCGCCGCCGGATGGACTCCAGGACCTGCTGCTTGGCCAGGTCCAACTTGTCCTGGGGAAAGGCCGAATGCATCAGCATGTCGGCGAAGAGAGCCAGGCCGCGATCCAGATCCTTTGCCAGGATATCCAGCGACGCAAAACCGGCGTCGGATCCGATCGAGCTGCTCAGCTCGGCCGCCATGAATTCGAGCTCCTCGTCCAGGGCGTCACCCGACATCGAGGCGGTGCCCCCCGTCCGCATCACCATCCCGGTCAGACCGGCCAGCCCGATTTTGTCCGCCGGCTCGTAGACGCCGCCGGTCCGGATCATCGCCTGGATCTGGACCCGCGGGAGCTCATGATCTTCCAAAAGGTAGAGCACCATCCCGTTTTCCAGCACGACCCGTTCGGCCTTGGGCGGATGAAACTCGACCGGCGGAAAGACCATCGTCCGCGGATTGGCGGCAAAAGACAGGGGGATTGCAACGGAAATAAGGAAACTCACAAGTACGGGTACAAGCAAGAGCGAGGCGCCGGGGTTTGAAAACCCCGGCCTAGTCAGGCTGCTCAAAAAGCTCCAGATGCGAGGCCGCAGGGACCGAGGAACCCGGAGCGTACTGTCGTAGGTACGTGAGGATTCCGAGGGACCGAGAACGAAGCAGATGGACTTTTTCAGCAGCCTGTTACTCATTTCCCTTCTTCACCAGCGTGGCCACCACCCGATTGCTCTTGACGAAATACTGCCGCGCGGCGCGCGAGACGTCCTCGGCCTTCACCCGGGCGATCAGTCGCCGGTTTTCCAGAAGATACCGCCAGGTCCCGGCCAGGGCATGGGCTGCGCTGAGCTCGGAGGCCAGCCCGCTGTTTGAATCGAGCGAGCGGATCAGATTGGCGTCCAGATTGTTCAGGACTTTTTGGAGTTCGCGGGGCTGGACGGACTCGTTCTTCAGACGGTCCAGCTCGGCATAGATGGCCGCCTCTACTTCCCCGGAGGTGTGAGGCGCGCGCGGGGTCGCCTGGATCATGAACAGATTGGGATAGCGGGCGCCCGGCACGTCGGCGCTGGTCGAGACGCCGACGGCCAGTTGTTTTTCCTTGACCAGCGTTTTGAACAGTCGGGAGGAACGGCCGTCGGACAGAAGCGAATCGATCACGTCGAACACGGCGTCGTCGGGATGATCCAGGGACGGCCGGTGGTACCCGATCAGCACGGCCGGCTCGGCCTTGAACTCGACCTCCACCCGCCGCTCGCCGTCCTGCTCCGGCTCAACCGTCACAACCCCGGGCGGACGAGGTTGCGCCGGGATCGATCCGAAATATCTCTGAATGAGACGGATCGTCGCCGCGGGATTGATGTCGCCCACAATCGCGATCACGGCGTTTCCGGGCTCGTAGTAGGTTCGGAAAAAGGCCTCGGTCTGGGCGCGGCTCAGGGCCTCCACGTCGGAGGTCCAGCCGATCACCGGCATCCCGTAGGGGTGTGCGGTGAAGGCCGCCGCCAGGAAGGACTCGTACAGCCGGCCGGAAGGCGAGTTGTCATATCGCAGCCGCCGTTCCTCAAGCACGACGCTCTTCTCTTTGTAAAACTCCCGCAGCACGGTATGAGCCATCCGGTCGGATTCGATCGCGGCCCACAGATCCAGGCGGTTGGACGGCAGGCTCACGATGTAGCGCGTCATGTCTTTTCCGGTCGTCGCGTTGAGGCCCACCGCCCCGTTTCGTTCGTAGATCTCGCCGATCTCGTTCGGGACGACGTACGTCTCGCTCTCCTGCTCCAGATCCCGGAACCGCTTCTCGTCTTCGACCAGCCGATTCCGATCCGCAAGCGGTCCTTTGTCCTGTTCCGAACGGAGGTCGCTCCAGGCCCGATCCAGTTGCTTCAGAACAACGGCCTCTTTCGCGTAATCCTTTGTGCCCAGCGTCCGCGTCCCTTTGAAGGCCATATGCTCGTACAGATGCGCCACGCCCGTGATCCCGGGCCGCTCGTTCACCCCGCCGACCTTGAAGGCGATCATGCAAGTGACGACCGGGGCCTCGTGGCGCTCGACCATGACGAGCTCCAGCCCGTTTGAAAAACGGTGCTCCACCACGCGTCCGGCTAGATCGCCTTCGGCGGGCTGAGCCGACGCCGCGGGAGGCGAATCTTCGGCCGATTGAACGGGCGCGGGGGGTCCATATAATAAGGCGAGGGAAAAGACGAACAGAAGAAGGGGTAGTGAACGTTTGAAGATCATCGGCATCCTACACAACCACCCGTTTTAGATCTTCCACTATTTCGCAGAAAAAATCCGGCCGGGCCCGTCGGAGCTCCTCCGGATCGCCCAGGCCGTACCCAACGGCGCAGACCGCGATCCCGGCCGCGCGAGAGGCATGGATGTCGTGAAGCCCGTCGCCGATCATGACGGTCCGCTTCGGATCGGCCGAAAGTTTTTCCAGAACCGTCAGGAGCATCTTCGGATCGGGCTTGAGCGGAAGGCCGTTGTCGCCGCCGAGGATCAGATCGAACCGGTTCGTGATATTCAATCCGGACGCGATCGGGTCGGTGTAGAGCTGCGGCTTGTTCGTGACGACCGCCTTTTTCTTGGACCGGTAATGGTCCAGCACGCCGTCGATGCCCGGGTAGAGTTTCGTGGTGTCGAGGAGATGGGCCAGGTAATGGCCACGGAAGACCCGCATCGCCTCCCGGAACCGCTCGCCCTCCTCCTCGCCCACCGCCTGCTGGATCAATTTGCGAACGCCGCTGCCGACGTAGGTATAGATCACGGGGGGCGATTTCTCGGGCAGGCCCAATTCTTTGAGCGTCAGGTTGACGGAGGTCGCGATGTCGTCTTTTGTATCGGCCAGCGTCCCGTCCAGGTCGAATATGAGCAGATCGGCTTTAAAGATCATCCTGTTTTCTTAAACAGTTCATCCAGTTTCTTCCGGGCCGCCTCCGAAGCATTCCCGGCCGTCGTCGCTGCGCGATCGGCGAAAACGAAATGGTCGCAAAAGTTGGCCTTCTCCTTATCGGCCACCCACTCGGCCTGGGTCTCGCGGCATTGGTTGTGAACCGTCCGGTCGTAAAATTGGCAGTTCTTACAGCCATGAAGATCGCTCTGACAGTTCGGGCAGACCGCCGTCCGCGAAAGCTGCTTCTCGATCGCCACCGGCTTACGGCAAGCGTGACATACCGTCATGGAGAAAATGATACGGGAAACCCCGCAAAACCGCAAGACTTTTTTCGGCTCGGCGTTCATTCTCTCATTGATTTATAGAGCCAGAATTGGTATGATCCGCTCATCGTACTCCCCTTCCGCAGACCGAATCAAGACGAGGGTCCCGATGGCCGAAGAGAAATCCAAGACAACGCGCAAAGCCGGCGCCGGAAAACGGCGCAAGAAACCGGCCGGCGTCTCGGCCGGTCTCGCCGCGACCGATCTGCTGACCACCGCCCCGCCCGAGAAGGTCGCGACGCTGCATCGCCAGATCGAATCCGACGGCGGGAAACCGCTGGCCGCCTACCGCGAGCCGTACGGGGGGAACTGGCTGGTGCTCGCCGCGCTGCCGATCGAGATCGTCGAGCCGACGCCCTATCAACGGAACATCTCGGAGATGCATGTCCGGAAACTTGAGAACGTGATCGGAAAGATCGGCCGGTTTCTCGATCCGATCATCGCGGTCCGCAACGTCACCGGCGGGACGGCGAAGTACTGGACGCCCAACGGCAACCACCGGCTCTCGGCGATGCGAACGCTCGGCGCGAAGAGCATCGTCGCGATCGTCGTGCCGGAGGAAAAGGCGGCCTACCAGATCCTCGCGCTCAACACCGAGAAGGCGCACAACCTCCGGGAGAAGGCCTTGGAAGTCATCCGGATGTACAAGGAGCTGGCCCGGCTGGATGACGTTCATGAAGAGGCCTACGCGCTCGAGTTCGAAGAACCGGGCTTCATCACGCTGGGATTCTGCTACGAAGACCGGCCGCGCTTCTCGGGCGGGGCGTATCATCCGATCCTGCGGCGCGTGGAACAGTTCTTAAAGAAGCCGATCCGCGAGGCGATGGAGGTTCGAAGAGACCGGGCCCGGCGCCTGATGGAACTGGACGACGCCGTGACCAAACAGGTTGAGGCCTTGAAGTCTCGCGGCCTGGCCAGCCCGTATCTGAAGAGCTTCGTCGTCGCACGGATCAACCCGATCCGGTTCCGCCCCAAAGAGGCCGAGCCGCTTTCGTTCGATGAGGTCATCGAACGCATGACCAAGACCGTCGCCAAATTCGATCCCGCGAAGATCACCATGGACGACCTCGCCCGCTCCGGCGGGGCGGGGGACGAAACGGAATAACGCAGCAGGGCCGCCCCTACAAAAATCCATGCGCCCGTTACCAAAACCCTCTCCGCTCATCCGCTGCCCCTGGCCCACGGTGGGCGATCCGCTCTATCTCGCCTACCACGACGAGGAATGGGGCATGCCGGTGCATGACGACCGCAGGATCTACGAGTTTCTGGTCCTGGAGGCGTTTCAGGCCGGGTTGTCGTGGCGCACGGTGCTCTACAAGCGCGAGAATTTCCGAAAGGCCTTTGCCGGTTTCGACTACCGCAAGGTGGCCCGGTTCGGCCGGCGCGACGTCGCCCGCCTGCTCAAAGACGCCGGGATCATCCGCAACCGGCTTAAGATCGACGCGACCATCAACAACGCCCGGCGGTTTCTCGACGTACGGCGCGAGCACGGCACCTTCGCCCGTTACATGTGGTCGTGGGTAAACGGCCGACCGATCGTCCACCACTTCCGCACGCTCAAGGACTACCCGCCCTACACGGAAGAGGCCGTGGCCTGGGCAAAGGATTTAAAGCAGCGCGGCTTCAAATTTCTCGGCCCCACCGTCGTCTATGCCCACATGCAGGCCGTGGGCATGGTGAATGACCACACCGTCGACTGCTTCCGCCGCGCCCAACTCGGAAAAATCAAGTAGGGGCGACGCATGCGTCGCCCCTACCATTGACCCTTCTTCGAAATTCCGATACAGTCCCGCCTATATATACCTTCCCCAGCGCAGCCGTTTTCCCAACTGATTAAACGTCCCGGGCCGCTGGGAGGAGAAGGGCATTCTTAAGAGAAATAAACAATCTGTTTTCTTGAATTCCTCGCGACAATTCTATATAGTTAACCATTAATGTGACTGGTACGCCACTTGGCGAACTCGATCTCCAAAAAGAGGGCCCAGAATGAAAAGAAGTTTACACACTGGGAAACGTTACGGGATGGCGGGCGGCGTTACACTTTAGAAATTTCTGGACGATCCGGTTGGAAGGCTTGTTACGTAAAGGAAGTTAACGCGAAGGAAGAAACAGTTCGGTTTTTTCAAGAAATCTATAACAACAAAGGTCAGTTGGTCGAAATCCACCAGAAATATCCTGAAGACAAAGGGCATCAAAAGATAAGAAGGCAACCATGGTGATCACAAAAAAAACAGTAGCCGATCAGATACTAAAATACGTCAATCGAAAGATCAGCCTGGCTGATCTGGTGGATTGGGCGGAAGACGCAGTCCAAGAAGGCGATTTCGACAAGCGGGACGTCGGTCTTCTGCGTCAAGTCGTAGGGCGTCTGGGCTTGGCGGATGTAAAGGAGTTCGGATTAACATGGGACGACTGCTACGAGCACCTTCACAAACTGGGATACGATATCAGCGTCTCCGTTTCAAAGACCGCTTAATCTTCATTGACACCTTCCTTTGTTTTAGCTATATTCCCGCCTATATATACCTTTCCCAGCGCCCTGCCTGCCGGCAGGCAGGGGCCGTTTCCCCATGGACTAAACGTCCTGTGCCGCTGTGGGAGATACCGGGTTCTGAAGAGGCGTCCGATCATGAACAAAATCCAGATCGAAATTCCAAAGGAAAAAATAAAAGAGTTCTGCAAGCGCAATCAGATTCGAAAGCTGGCGTTTTTTGGCTCCGTCCTGCGGGACGATTTCCGGCCTGACAGCGATGTGGACATTGTGATTGAATTCGAATCCATGGCACACCCTTCTCTTTTCGACCTGGCACGAATGCAGAACGAACTGGAAGTTCTGCTCGGTCGCAAGGTCGATCTTGTCGAGGCATCCGGTCTTCGCAATCCTTTCCGCCGATACCAAATTCTGCGGACTCAACAGGTCGTGTATGCCGCCTGAGTCCCGAGACCCGGCTTACCTCTGGGATATGCTCCATGCCGCCCGCGACATTCGGCAGTTTACGGCCGACGTCTCATTCGAGCAATACATGAAAAACAAGATGATGCAGCTCGCGATCGAACGACAGTTGGAAGTAATCGGGGAAGCGGCCCGCAATGTTTCGGAGGCATTCAAGAAGGCTCACCCCGAAATTCCATGGAAGCAGATTATCGGACAGAGAAATATTTTAATTCACGAATTACGAACCATTGACCATGCCGTTTTCCACCCATGAACAATAGGAGGATTTCACCATGAACCTCAACTCGAGATTCTTAGTCGCATTCGTCGGAATGGTCGCATTAAGCCTTTCAGGATGTGCCTCGAAAATTTATACACATCCGCTTCGGGTGATGAATCTATCGGAGCCGACAGCGGATGTTTACGTTTTTAGAGAAGACGTGTCTCAAGGTTCGGGGGTCGCCACACCTGTATACCTGGAAGAAAATAAACTCGTCCAGTTAAGGAGAGCAACCTATGCAAGGGTCCATTTAAAACCTGGAACCTATGAAATGAAAGCAGGAACTGAGTCTTATCCTTGTGGACTGATTTGCTGGACCGCTTGCACCAAGGCAGTGAATTTTGAGGAAGGGAAAACGTATTATGTTCTTCTCTCTTTCGCAAGTAGCGGCCTAAAGCTGTGCTTCAAGCCAGATTTGATTACCGAAGAGAAAGCGAAGTCTCTCATGGCCACATATACTGCAGTTGATTAATTAAATGGGGACGTGAATGATGGGGTCAAATCTGCTCTTGACTCATCTTTGACGAAAAGAGCGATATTAGAATTGATGAAAACCCCCTCCTCCGCGCCTGCCGACGGGCTGGGGTTGGAGGACCCCTTTTTCACATTCTTCAACCTGAGAATCATCCATCCTCGTCCCAATCCTCGTCTTTGTATTTTCGTTTCCGGATCAGGAACCGGATGAATCCCAGAACGGTGAGGACCGCCCCGAGGAAGAACAGGATGGCCGGGAGCTGGTTGCTCAGGTAGACGATCCAGGTCACCTCCTGTTTGAGGTGGTCCCGCCAGGCGGTCTCAAGCTCCCCAAAGGAAACCGACAGCGCCCCATCGACGGCGACCTCGATCCGCTTTCCATCCCGCAAGCCGTTCAGGATCCGGAGCAGCCCGGCGCTTCCGTACCGAAGGACGATAAACTCCACAAAGCTCCGACTCTGCTCGTACGCCAGGGACAGCGCCGGGTCGTCCGCCGGGAACGGCCCGGCCAGGGAGCGGAAGGAAACCCATCGCCCGGAGAGAACGGCCTGTTTGAGCCGCGGGCCGGCTCCCTCCATCAGCGCGATCTCGGCCGTTCCGCCGCTGACCCACTGGGCCACCCCTTCGTCCAGCCACCGGGGAAGAGCGTCTTCCGGAATATAGCGGTGAAGGATGAGATGGGCCAGCTCGTGGGTCAGGATCGGCTCAAGGCTGAAGGGATCGATCCGCACCCTGGAGTTGTCCATGACGATCAGGCCCCGCCGGGGCACGGCAAAGGCGACCGCGTACCCCCCGGCCCCCATCTCCACAAACGCCGCCCGATCCTTGACGATCATGATCTCCGGCCGGTAACCCAGGTCCCATCCCAATCGGCTCTCAAGATTCCGCCGGATCTCCGGGTATGACCCTGCCGTCTCCTTCGCCACGCCGCCCAGGGGTTCATCGTAATGAATGACCACATCGTCCGTTTCAACAGACCCCGTCTCGCGCGCGAGCGCCGGACCGTTCGAGAGCACGGCCAGGGTCAGGATGAAAAGAAAAAGAGTCCGTTTCACGGCTGGGGTCGATACCCGGGGGATCGTCCACGGATCGCTCACCGACAGCACAACCAGAAGCGCCAGGGCCGCTTGGCTTACCGGGTCAACTTCTTGTATTTAATCCGGTGCGGCTGGTCGGCATCCGTGCCGAGACGCTTGTGTTTATCGGCCTCATAGTCCTGATAATTTCCCTCAAACCAGACCACGCGGCTCTCCCCTTCAAAGGCCAGGATATGGGTGGCGATCCGGTCGAGGAACCAACGATCATGGCTGATGATCAGTGCGCAGCCGGCGAAATCGAGCAGGGCCTCCTCCAACGCGCGGAGCGTCTCGATATCGAGATCATTGCTCGGCTCATCGAGCAGCAGGAGATTCCCGCCGCTCCGGAGGACCTTCGCCAGATGGACCCGGTTCCGTTCCCCGCCGGAGAGGTCTTTGACCCGCTTCTGTTGATCGGTGTTCTTGAAATTGAATCCGCCGACATACGCGCGCGATGAGACTTCTCTTTTTCCGACCTGAATCACATCGTTTCCGCCGGAGATCTCCTCCCAAACGTTCTTTTTGTCGTCGAGCGTATCGCGCGATTGATTGACGTAGGCGATCTTCACCGTCTCGCCGACACGAAGCGTTCCGCCGTCGGGCTTCTCCGTCCCGGCGATCAGATTGAAGAGCGTCGTCTTCCCGGCGCCGTTCGGTCCGATGATCCCGACAATCCCGCCCCGGGGGAGGCTGAAGGTAAGGCCGTCGATCAAGAGGCGATCGCCAAACCCTTTTTTGAGATCGGCCGCCTCGATGACTAGATCCCCCAGGCGCGGCCCCGGTGGAATGACGATGTCCTTCGTCTCGTTTCTTTTTTCGGTCTCCTCCGACGCCAGGGATTCGTAGGCGCTCAGGCGCGCCTTGCTCTTGGCGTGCCGCCCTTTCGGCGCGGTGCGCACCCACTCCAGCTCATGTTCGAGCGCCCGGCGCTTGGCGGTCTCCTGCTTCTCTTCCAGGGCGAGACGCTGCGTCTTCTGATCGAGCCAGGAGGAATAGTTGCCTTCCCAGGGAATTCCCTTGCCGCGATCCAGCTCCAAAATCCAGCCGGCGACGTTGTCGAGAAAATATCGATCGTGCGTGACGGCAACGACGGTTCCGGGAAAATCCTTGAGGAAGCGCTCAAGCCAGGCGACCGACTCGGTGTCGAGATGGTTGGTCGGCTCGTCCAACAGAAGCATGTCCGGGGCCGATAACAGCAGGCGGCAGAGCGCCACCCGGCGCTTTTCACCCCCGGAGAGTTTCGTCACGTCGGCGTCCCAGGGTGGAATCCGGAGGGCGTCGGCGGCGATCTCCAACTGTCGATCGAGTTCCCAGGCGTTGACCGCGTCGATCCTTTCTTGAAGCCGGCCCTGTTTCTCGAGCAACGCTGCCATCGCGTCATCCGACATCGGCTCGGAAAACCGGGCGCTGACCGCGTTGAATTCGTCGAGCAACGCCTTCGTCCCGGCGACCGCTTCTTCCACATTGCCCCGAACGTCCTTTGCGGCATCCAGCCGGGGCTCCTGCGGCAGAAAACCGATCTTCACCCCCTTGGCCGGTTTCGCCTCCCCTAAAAAATCGGGGTCGACCCCGGCCATGATCCGAAGCAGGCTCGATTTACCGGAACCGTTGAGTCCCAACACCCCGATCTTCGCGCCGGGATAGAACGAAAGCGAGATGTCCTCCAGGATTTTCCGCTTGGGAGGAACAATCTTCGTCACCTTGTTCATCGTGTAAATAAACTGGTACGTCGCCACGTGAGGTCCTTCCTTTGATTCAATGTAACATGATACGGGAATCGCGTCCGCTGACTCCCTTTTGTTGTTGACCCATCATAGTGAGACCTCTCTTGGATGTCAAATTGCGAGGGATCGACCCCGAATACCGAAACGATGCCGGGCGTTGATTTGACCCGCCGGAGTTGATATGATCCTGTCATTCTTCCGGTTCGCGCG
>JACQBZ010000089.1 GCA_016194285.1 Nitrospirota bacterium
CCCGCGGCTGATCCCCCCCACAAAGGCCGTGAAACGGCGTTGATCATCGACACAGACGATGTCTCCGATCGACTTGATCGTCACCCGCTTATGCTGGCGTTTATTGGTCATATCGTTTGAGACGAGGGCCACAGGGATATCATTCATTATGACTGAGCCTCTCGGAACCTGTCAAGTAGGTCCTCCTCTTGCCTTTTCTACAGGAGTCCGGTATCTTATTTTGGCTTAACCATCGAGGGAGGCCGCCATGGATATCGCGCGAAAAACCTTTTTTGTGATTCCAACCGAGGATCGACCGGGACAGCTGGCCCGATTTTCAAAACAGATGTCGGATCACGACCTCAATTTGGCGGCCGTCTGGAGTTTTGGAACCGGGCGGGGCAACGCGGAGATCGTGGCCATTCCGTGGGATGCGGCCGTCTTCAGAAAATTGGGGAGGGAGGCCGGCTGGGTGTTTCGTGAAGGAAGCTGTTTTCATCTGACGGGAGAGGATCGGGCCGGGGCACTGGCCGATACCCTCGACCGAATTGCACAGGAAGGAATCAACCTCCACGCCGTCGACGCCATGGGATTCGAGGGCCGCTATTCGGCCTATGTCTGGTGTGACGAGAAGGACGTCGAAAAACTGCGGATGGTATTAAAGGGGTGGTAGAGGGGAATTTGGAGGCGGCGGGCGGGATTGAACCGCCGAATCGCAGTTTTGCAGACTGCTCCCTTAGCCACTTGGGTACGCCGCCCTTTGCTTTCTCTTATATCATAGTCCCGCCGAGGGCTGCAAGGGGATTTCGGCCCTACGAACCGTCCAATTTTAACGTCTTCAGCACGCGTGCGGTTTCAGGCGCCACGGGCTTACCGGCTTTCCGCTCAAGGTAATTCAAATGCCGCGCGAGGAACCGGAGATCCTGAAGCGTGTCCACGTCGTACCAGAACGGTAGGAGTGTGGCGTTCAGATGGTTGCCTGCGATCCGCGCGAGGGTCTGCTCAAGAACACGCTCCGTGCCCCAGGTGATTCCGTCGAAAATCGGCGGCACTGATCCGGAACAGCCAACCAGATAATACCCTCCGTCGGTGCTGGGACCCAGAACCACGGAAGGTCCTTGGGAACGTTTCTTGAGTTGTCGAAACGCTTCTTGAATATAATCGGCCGGAAGCGTCGGAAGGTCCATCCCGATGATGACTGCCGGATTGAATCCCAGGCGATAGGCCTCCGCGATGGCGTTCCGCATGCGCGACCCCAAATCGTTCCCCACTTGATCGATCAGGATCAATCCGAATCGCTCCGCGAGCCCTTTAAAAAAAGGGCCGCGCCGCGTCGAATCACACGCGAGAATGCGTTTCACGCCTTTCAATAACGCCGTAGAGCTCAGCGTATCTAGGATGAATGCCCGATAGACCTGGCTGGCCTGTTCCGGCGACAGATCCGGCAGGAGCCTGGTCTTCGCCTGTCCCGGTTTTGGAACCTTCGCGAAGAGAATGAGGGCTTTTTTTGCGACGGGCACGACGACACCGTACCATCGTGCCAGGAGGATTGTCAATCTTCAAACAAACCGGATGGCCGTCGGCCTAACGCCTCGACGGATGACCAATATAATGGTAAAATGTTCCTATACGGATAGGACCCTAAGATGGAATACCTTAAAAATATCGGCTGGATCGCTCTGGCCGTATTGTGCGCCGTAGCGCTTGCCATCGTCGCCGGGATTTTGAATCCGGCCGAAGAGGTGAACGGGCTCTGGCTGGTTGTGGCCGCGGCCTGCTGTTATGTTCTCGCGATCCGATTTTACGGCCGGTTCCTCAAGGGGCGCGTCGCCGACCTGGATGACCGGAGGATCACACCGGCCCACCGCCTCCGTGACGATAAAAACTTCCAGCCCACCAATCGCCTCGTCCTGTTCGGTCATCACTTTGCGGCGATCGCGGGCGCCGGACCCCTGCTCGGTCCGGTTCTTGCGGCCCAGTTCGGATACCTGCCCGGTTTTCTCTGGCTCGTGATCGGCGCGGTCATGGCCGGCGCGGTTCAAGATTTCATCATCCTGGTCGCCTCGATGCGGCGAAACGGCCGTTCGCTCCCGCAGATCGCCCAGGACGAGATCGGCCCCCTGACCGGGATCGCCACAACGATCGCGGTGCTGTTCATCGTCATCGTCGCGCTCGCTGGATTAGGCCTGGCCGTCGTCAACGCGCTCTCTCACAATCCCTGGGGCACTTTCACGCTGGCCATGACGATTCCGATCGCTTTTCTCATGGGCTACTATCTTCAGCGCTTCCGGCCCGGACGGGTGGACGAAGTGTCCGTCATCGGGGTCTCGTTGTTGCTCATCGCCTTGTTCGCCGGACGCTGGATCGCTCATTCCGGCCTTGCGCCGTACTTTAATCTTGAAAAGGACTCCTTGGTCTGGCTACTGGCCGGTTACGGTTTTCTGGCTTCGGTCCTTCCCGTCTGGATGCTCCTGGTGCCCAGGGATTATTTGTCGACCTTCATGAAGGTCGGTGTCGTCGGACTTCTCGGCATCGGCGTGATCCTGATGGCCCCGACCATTCAGATGCCGGCCGTCACGGCCTTTATTCACGGAAATGGTCCGATCATTCCCGGGACGCTCTTCCCGTTTGTCTTCATCACAATCGCCTGCGGCGCAATCTCCGGGTTTCATTCGTTGGTTTCCTCCGGAACCACGCCCAAGATGCTCCAGTGCGAATCCCACGCGATGATCGGGTACGGCGCGATGCTGATGGAAAGCTTCGTCGGCGTGATGGCGCTGATCGCGGCCACGATCCTGATCCCCGGCGACTACTTCGCGATCAATACCAAGCTCTCGGCCGACGCGCTCGCGGCGCTGGGGTTCCCCATCGCGCATCTCCAGGAACTCTCCCAGCTGGTCGAAGTGGACGTGGCGGGACGGCCCGGCGGCGCGGTTTCACTTGCGGTGGGAATGGCCTCGATTTTCTCATCGCTTCCCGGAATGAAGGCGCTGATGGCTTACTGGTACCAGTTCGCGCTGCTGTTTGAAGCCCTGTTCATCCTGACCACGATCGACGCCGGAACGCGCGTCGCCCGTTACCTGATCCAGGAGATGGGCGGACAGACCTTCGCGCCGCTCAAAAACCTGAACTGGTGGCCGGGGGTTGTTATTTCAAGCGCCGCCGTGGTCTTCGCGTGGGGTTATCTCATTTCCACCGGGACGATCGGCACAATCTGGCCGATGTTCGGCGCGGCCAATCAGCTCCTGGGAACGCTCGCGCTCTGTGTCGGAACGACGGTGTTAATTAAGATGGGAAAGGCAAAATATATCTGGGTGACGGTACTGCCGATGGTCTTCGTCGGCACGATCACGCTGACCGCAAGTTATCAGCTCTTTTTCATCTATCTGTCCCAGGCCCGCGAAGCCGCAAACGCTTCTCAAGCCTTCAGCTTTCAACTTGATGCGACGCTGGTCGGCGTCGTGGCCGTCCTCGCCGTGATCATCCTCACCGACTCAATGATCAAATGGTACGGCTACCTGATTCAGAAAAAACCGTACACGACGACCGAGGTGGGAAACGAAGAGTTCTCTCGGGTTTCGTCCCACCCAGTTCAATAAGTGTTCAGCCACAATCCATCTAATCTCTTGAGATTTTCCTGGCATCGGACTATACTTGCGTCACATATTCCAGCCATTCCGATTGTTTCTGAGGTAAGGGAGATTGCCTGATGGAGCGTTGGCAGATAACCCAAGAAAAAGTTCAAAGCGTCATCCGAAAGATTGTGGAGGTTAGTCAGCCGACATCGATTATCCTGTTTGGATCTTATGTGCGCGGACAGACCGGTTTGCGAGAAGATTAAATGGTAGACGAGCCCTACATGTGTCGTGCGATGGAGCTGGCCGTGACGAGGGCGGCGGCTTTGGTGATGGAACCTTCGACCGCCCTGAATAGAATCGGTTTCTCGGGGCCTAAAAAGCCAGCAGCTTTAGATTAAACATTCGCTCAACCATCCAGATCGAGGCCAGCGTTATAACCACAAACGAACCCAGCACCAAAGTGAGTCGTTGATAAAACCAGGAAAAACGCAACCCATAGGCCAGCGGAAGAAAGACGCTCACGATGGCGAGTTGACCGGCCTCCACTCCCAAATTAAAACCGACCAAGGCCATTAGCAATGCACCCTGAGGCAGGCCCAAGTCCATTAACACACTGGCAAAGCCGAAGCCGTGGATCAGGCCAAAGGCAAAGGCCACGATCCAACGACGACCTACAAAAAGCGGATAAATATTGTTCAATGCCGCCAACACAATAGAGGCAGCGATACCGGACTCCACCCAGCGCGAAGGCAGTTGGACGATACCGAGTGATGCCAGGCTCAGTGTAATTGAATGGGCCAGGGTAAAGGCCGTGACAATCTTAAGGACATCCCAGAAGGCTACTCTGAAGCTTAAGACAGCCTGCCAGTGGCCCGATTCGCGCTTCAATACCGAGGGTAACAATAAAGAGAGCAGAAAGAGAATATGGTCGAAACCGATCCAGATATGCCAGACACCCTCGTGTCCAAAATCCAGCAATTGGCGCCATGGGTGGATAACTGCAAGCTCGAACCGCTGAATCGCTTGATCTGGGCTAAATATGGCCGTTCTTGTCTGGCCTTGATATTCCAGTCGCAGTAAGCCCCGATGCGTGGGGTCAAGATCAAAAAATAAGCTGTAGCCAAGATCCAGTGTCTTCGACTCCTTCGGGCAGTCCATCACAAAGCGCAGCACGGTGTAAGCCCCATCGGTGTGATTGTCAACCAGATGGTCGGTCACGCGGCCGGTGCAGG
>JACQBZ010000085.1 GCA_016194285.1 Nitrospirota bacterium
TGAATTGGGGTCAGAGTACATTTTCTGGCGCCACTGAGGCTGTTCGCGGACGTCCCCGCAACTCGCCGACGACACGTCGGCCTAATACCCTTTCAACCTGCTTCTTAAATCCCTCACCGCCGATCACTCTTCCCTGCTGAGTGGCTTTCCGTATCTGATCCCACTCCCCTTTTCTAATACCGGATCGCACCCACTCCCCATAAATTCTCTGCCGCTCCTGCGCGTTCCTCCCCAACCCCGCATACCACGGATCTTCATCCAGCAGTCGATCAGGACTCCCTAAGGCGCGAGACAAATAACTGCTCCATGGATATTGCCCCGGATCACTGACCATGCCAGCACGGACTGGGTTTAGTTCAATATAACGGCTGCAGACAATGAGATAGGCATCCCGACTGACCACGGCGCTTTTAAAACGCCCCTCCCAAAGCGTCCCGGTTCGCCGGTACGTCTGATTGATGTAGCGAACGTACCTTCGCCCCACGCTTTGCATGAATCGGCCGAGGTTATCCGCCTTCTCGGGATCTACCAACAGATGAACGTGATTGGTCATAAGGACATAGGCGTAGATTCGACAGGAATATTTCCCCTTGGCTTCTCTCAGACATTCCAAAAAGAATCGGTAATCATTATCGGTAAAAAAAACCGCTTGGCGATTGTTGCCACGCTGAATGACGTGGTGAGGATAGGCTGGAATGACGATACGGGGCAAGCGGGCCATCGCGGGTCCGTCTCCAATTGGGTGTAGCTTATCGGCGCGCAAGCCCTCTGTCAAGATAATTGTACTCTGACCCCATTACCTATACCTATGCCGGACAGGGACCAAGCATGAACTCAAAGGCGAACAGTCACTCGCAAGAAGGTGGCAGGTATCGAAGTGCCGCTGTCAGTGCTCTTGTTTTGTGCTTTCGCCAGTTCCAAAAGTTGGTTGTGGAGCTCTTCTACCCTTCCGCTCTTTTGAGCCGCTTCGAAAGCGTTCATGGTTGGGCCATAGAATCGTCTAAATGATTCGATGACCTGTGTTGGGCTTTTGTCAGGCGATATAAAGGAGTACGTGTCCTTGACCATGGATATTTTCTCCTTGGGCACTCCGGCCCGACCAAAACGCTCGATGATGTGAGTATCCACACCCCAAGTCATCGGACTGACGAAGCCTTCTGGAGGCGGAGGCATAAACGATGAGCTTATCTTCAGCAGCTGCGACACGAATGAAGTTGGATCGTTTGGGATCCAGTTGCCCATCACAATACGACCACCTGGCCTTGTGACCCGGACCATCTCCGTGGCTACGTCGAAGGGCTTGGGAGCAAACATGGCGCCGAATACAGAGAGGGTCAAATCAAACGAATGGTCGCTGACTCCCTGCAAGTTGCAGGCATCTCCCTCTTGAAATGTCAGTCGGTTGAGACCCGCCTCCGCAGCTCGTTTGTTCCCGGCGTCAACGAGGTTCTTGGCAATATCGATTCCAACGACTTCAGCCCCCAAAAGGGCCAGGGGAACCGCCGTAGTGCCATCTCCGCAGCCGAGGTCCAAAACCCGCAGCGGCGTCGTTATCCCGAGAGACTTAACGACAGCTTCTCCAGATTGACGCATGAAGGCGGCAATCTCGGTAAAGTCGCCTTTCTCCCACAACGCTTTGTTTGGATTCATGATACCTCCCTCTTCATTGTGACTTGTAAGCAAAATCGCGAAAGCCTCCGTGTTTCTTGCGGCAAAGAGTCCGCCCTATTTTTTCTCCATGGCCGCCACAAAACCTGCGCTTCCGAGGGGCCGACGATTTCTACGCTGGGTGATGTGATGAAGAACACCCAGTATAACCACTCGATCAAGTCGTGCTATCAGGGACCCTATTCCTTTACTTAATTAGAGTCAAGAGTTACGCATGGTGTCCCCAAGAATTAAACACGCACAATTCGCGACTGTCAGTTTTCGATGGTGACAATGTGCGCCTGGATCTTGCCGTCTACAGCCCCCCGCCCGAACCGCTGGGCGATCACCTCCGCCGCGACGTCGGTGGCTTCGCCGAGCCGCGAAACGTCGCGCGCTTCGATCTCGTTCCGTAGCGGTGTCCCCTGGCAGTACGCGATCGCTGGGATCCGGGGAGATGCTGCCCGACTTAGCGCCGCAACCGTCGCGATCCGGGCTGACTTCGTGAACCCGCCGCTTGCAAGATCCCGCTCGATGATCGGACGGTCGTAATAGCCGTGGGGTGTGCGAGCCATGAAGCGCGGCGGGTCCTTGGGAAACAGGGATTCGAGCGCCGTCGTCACGGAGTCGGCGAATTCGTTTTCTTTGATCTGATCCCACACGTTGAAAATGAAAACGCCTCCCGGCCTAAGCACCCGACGCGCCTCCGAAAAGGCTTTGGACTTTTCGGGGAAGAACATGACTCCGAACTGGCATACGACGGCGTCAAACGTTCCGTCCGCGAATGGCAGTTGCATGGCATCGGCCTGACGCCACTCCACAGGGCGCCTAGCCCCGACGACGGAAGCCTGGTCGAGCATCGCCTGATTCAAATCCGTGGCAACGATGGAAACGCGTTCGGGTAGCACGGACGCCAAAGCACGAGTCACGACACCCGTGCCGGCTGCAATCTCGAGTACGCGAGACAGAGACAGAGTTCTTGAAGCGAGCCGATTCGCCAAATCCACAGCGTAGGGCTTGAAGATCAAGGGAACCAGATACGTTTCGTAAAGCGTCGGAATTGAGCCGGCGAAGACTTTGTCGGTATCAGGACTGCTCACAGTGTTTGCCTATGCTTCGGTTCGATGAATAAAAATGGGTTCAGAGCACGATTTAGGGTTCCGTCTGGCCACCTCATGCACACGGCGACTGACTCCGGTATACCCCATCCCAAACTTTTTTGCAATCGCTTTCAGCTCTAACCAGACCTCGCTGGAATTCCGGACGCGAAATATTTCAGGACGGATGTCGGATAATCAGAAGGGGCGGGTTTCTAATGGCAATGTAAAGACCTGACCATGAATCTGTATGTTTATCTTGACACGGGGACGAAAGAAATCTAATCTGAGGGTACTTTTTGGGGGCAAGGTGCGCTTCGGTGGGGGGTTGGGCCTGCCACCTCAAAAGGAAATACCTATCATCCATACAAGGAGGATCGAAATGTCGCTCTACGAGGAGATCGGTGGCGAGGCGTCGATCGACGCCGCTCTGGACAAGTTCTACCCCAAGATCCTGGGAGACCCGCGCGTGAGCTTCCTCTTCAAGGGGATAGACATGACGCGGCTCAGGAAACATGCGCGCGCGTTTCTCACGATGGCCTTCGGCGGGCCGAACCACTACCAGGGCCGCGATCTGCGCACGGCGCACAAGCGGGCGAGAGGTCAGGGGCTGAACGAAGCGCACTTCGAGGTGTTCATGGGCCACTTCCGTTCGACGCTCGAAGAGCTTTCGGTGCCGCCTGCGAAGATCGCTGAGATCGTGCAAATCGCCGAAGGCGGACGGAACGACGTTCTCAACCGATAGCCTGAGAACCATGCCCCGTTACATCATCCAGCGAAATCTGGGCAGCACGATTTAGGGTCCGGTCTTTACATCAGTTGACGGATGGCATCGAACACGACCTTGAATTGAGCATCATACTTATTTTCCAGCGCCGCCAGCTTCCGTACGAGGTCTTTATGGGTAGCCATCCATTTCCGAAGCCGTACAAAGGCTCTCATGATCTCGATGTTCACCTGAGCGGCTCGCTTACACCGGAGGACGCTGGAAAGCATTGCGACGCCCTGTTCAGTGAAGGCCCGTGGCCGCTTATGAGTTCCACCCCAGCTTGATGTTCCAAAATGGAACTTCAAGTTTTTGAACTCTTCCTGGGTTATAGGGGCACGGCGCGCCGTGCCTCTACCAGAACGGATCAATCCCCGTCGTCGTCCGCGGTATCAGCGGCCGCCTGCACGCCGGCTTTCGGCTTTGTCGTCGCTTCCTTGGCCCCCTGATCGCGGATCTGCATCCGGCCGTTGATGGGAAGCGCATCCAGAAGCACCGTCTCGCTTCCGTCGTAATTGGCAAAGGCCGCCCCGATCCGGATCCAGTAGCTCTTTCCGTTTCGATCCACCACCGTAAAGACCTGCCGCGCCGTGCGGCTCTTTTTCTTGCCGTTCTCTTCGTCCATGGCATCCTCCTTTGTTAAAGGTTATACTTGTTGCGTGGAAGATGCAGGATGTATACCAGGGAATTGACGCGTTAAGATGCACCAAGGATCGGAGTTTCTGAACAGAGATTCAGGTCCCTAACGGAGGACTGCATGCCGGTTCAGATCAGCAAGCCCGCCCAGTTGACTTCCATAGGACGGATGAACGACAATAACCACCTATGAAGATTCTGTTGGCAAGGCCCAGAGGTTTTTGCGCCGGCGTGGACCGGGCCATCGAGATTGTCGAGATGGCCCTGAAGCTCTACGGCCCGCCGGTCTATGTCCGACATGAAATCGTCCACAATCGCCATGTCGTCGAGACGCTCCGGGCCCAAGGGGCCGTCTTTGTGGAAGAGCTGGATGAGGTGCCGGACGGCGTGCCCGTGATCTTCAGCGCGCACGGCGTGCCCCAATCGGTCTGGACCGATGCGCGGAACCGGAAGCTCAAAGCCATCGACGCCACCTGTCCGCTGGTGCTCAAAGTCCATCAGGAGGTCGACCGGGACCATCGGCAGGGCTACGAACTCATTCTCATCGGCCACGCCGGCCATCCCGAAGTCATCGGGACCCTGGGCCAAATCCCGGACCCGCCTGCCGGACGGGCAGGTAAGTTCCACCTCGTCAGCTCGGTGAAGGATGTTCAAAATCTGAAGGTGGAAGATCCCGAACATCTGTCTTACGTCACGCAGACCACGTTGAGTATCGACGAATGCAAGGACATCGTCGAGGCCCTCCATCGGCGCTTTCCGAAGATCAAGGGGCCGCGCCAGGAAGACATCTGCTACGCCACACAGAACCGCCAGAACGCCGTGAAGGAAATCGCTCAAACGGTCGATCTCTTCCTGGTGCTGGGCGCCCCCAACAGTTCCAATTCAAACCGGTTGAAAGAGCTGAGTGAACTGCGGGGCGTCCGTGCCTATCTGATCGAATCGTTCAGGGACATCCAGCCGGCCTGGTTGGAAGGGGTCGAAAAGGTCGGGATTACGGCCGGTGCCTCGGCTCCGGAAATCCTGGTGCAGGAGGTGGTGGACTATCTGAAGAGCCGAGGAGCCGACGCGGTCGAAGAATGGACCGTGGTGGAAGAGAACGTGCAGTTCCAACTCCCGAAGGAATTATTGCAGGTCCGCCCTCGTTGAACCGGATCATTCGAGCTTCATCCGAGCTTCATCGGACTGATATGCGGCTCAAAGAGGATCTGGATCACATTTCCATCCGGGTCCGCCATGTAAAACGAACAGCTTCCGTCCCGGTGACGTTTAAACGGTTTGACGATCCGAACCCCCGCCTTCTCCATCCGCAGCGCCGTCATCTGAACCGCCTCGGGGCTCTCGACGATGAAACCGAAGTGATCCAGCGCCTGGCCTTTGGACGCATCGAACGAAGCCGCTTCCTCTTTCGGCATGACATGCAGCGCCAGATTATCGCATCCAGTCGTCAGGTAAACATTCTCCGCATCCGGCTCCCACACCGTCGTCATGCCCAGAAGGCCTTGATAAAAACCACGGGCCGTGGCCATATCGGTCACGCGCAGCGCCAAATGCCTCAGACCTTTCAGGGTTGACACGGATTCTCCTTTTTCAGCCACAATTCCGCCTCTCTGCCGAAAGAAATCGTTCCGACCGATAACGTAACTTCTTTCAACGAGAAATGTCAAGGCAACAGCGGTTTCAGGCGGGGCCAAAGGTTATCCACGATTCTTTGATATCCTTGCGCGGTCGGATGAATTCCATCGGGCTGATTGAGACCCGACCGGCCCGCGACCCCTTCGAGAAAGAAAGGGATGAGGGTCAATCGATAACGTTTGGCCAGCTCCGGAAAAATCTTTTCGAACGCCTCGGTATATTCTTTTCCGTAATTCGGGGGCATCCGCATCCCGGCCAGAACAACCCGGACATGCTCCTTTTGAAGTGCATCGATGATATCGGCCAGGTTCTTTTTGGTCTCGACGATGCTGAGACCGCGCAATCCGTCGTTCGCGCCCAGTTCCAATATGACGACCTCGGGTCGGTTTTGCAAAATCCACGGGACGCGCCGAAGACCGCCGGCCGTCGTCTCGCCGCTCACCCCCGCATTGATCACGCGGTAGGGAAAGCCCGCCGCATGGATCTTTCGCTCCAGCACGGCGGGATAGGCCTCATCCGACGTCACTCCCAGTCCGGCCGTCAGACTGTCTCCGAACGCAACGATCACCCGCTCATGATCGGGGGAAGATAATCGCAAGGCTGATGAAGCCGTTTCTTCAGAGCCGGCTGTCCGGGAAGAACGACCTTCGGAGTGGTCATAAGAATCCTGTCGGCAACCGCTCCCACCGATGAGAACCAGCAGCAGTATGCCCCATGATAGAGATCTCATCTTCAATGACAATCTCCAAAAAGACACGTGTCAAACTTGATCGTATACCGATTTATATGACCTAATGGATAGTGTATAATACAAACTCAATGACCGCAAGATCCGGAGGATGAATCTCTAATACCATGATCCGTGTTTCTAATCTGACAATGCGCCTTCCCAGTGGCGGAAGGATGGTCACGATTCTGGACGGAATCAACCTGAAAATCCCCGAAAAACAATTTCTGGCGGTGGTGGGAATCGGGGTGGTCTTCCAGACGTTTCATTTGATCCCGACCCTGACCGCCTTTGAAAACGTCAAGGTCCCTCTGGAACTTCGAGGTGATCCCGATGCCGACAAGGAGGCGCTCCGTCTCTTGGAAGAGGTCGGTCTGTCGGACCGAAAGGACCACTATCCGGTCCAGCTCTCGGGCGGTGAACAGCAACGGGTTGCGATCGCACGGGCCTTTATCGGCCGACCCGCGCTTCTTCTGGCGGATGAACCCACCGGCAATCTGGATACGGCCAACGGGCAGCGCATTATTGAATTGCTTCTCCGTCTACATCACGACCAGGGGAGCACATTCATCCTGGTCACGCATGACCCCACCTTGGCCATCCATGCCGATCGCATCCTCACGTTGCGGGACGGCCGTATTGTCGACGACAGGGAACAGGCTCGTTCATGAACCGGTTCGTTTTCAAAATGGCCTGGCGGGAGGCGCGCAGCTCCTATCGGCATCTGCTTTTTTTTCTGTCTTCCATCGCGATCGGCGTCGGGTCCATTGTCGGGACCGGAAACGTCTCGGCCAATTTGGAGGCGATGACGTTTCACGAGTCGCGCAACCTGCTGGCGGCCGATCTGGAGGCCCGCCTGAATCGGCCGCTTTCATCGGAGGGGGAGGCCTTCCTGTCGGACCTCGCACGCGAGGGTGTTCGGTTTATCCGGGTGACCGAATTGAACGGCATGGCATCGACAGCCGATTCGGGTCTGAGCCAACTGGTCGAGCTCAAGGCGGTTGAGCCCGGATATCCCTTCTACGGCCGGCTCAAGATCGACCCGCCGGCATCCGATTCGATCCGCGATCCGTTTCTCGATCCGGACGCGCTCTGGGTCCAGGAGGCGCTCCTGATCCGGCTCCATCTTCGAGTCGGAGACCCGGTCAAGCTGGGAGAAGCGATCTTCACGATCCGTGGAGTGATCCGCAACGAGCCGGATCGTGCGGCGGGAACATTTAGCCTGGGTCCTCGGGTTCTTCTCTCACAACAAGGGCTGCGCAGAACGGGTTTGATCCAGCCGGGAAGCCGGCTGACCAACCGGTATCTTTTCAAGCTGCCGCCATCAGAAACACCGGAGCAATTGAAAACCGATCTGTCCGGCCACTGGTCGAACGAGTCGGGCCAGATCCATACCTACCGCGACGCCCAGCCGCGGCTGAGACATTTCCTGGAGAATTTTACGATCTATTTGGGCCTGGTCGGATTGATCACGTTGATCATCGGCGGGATCGGCGTGGCCAGCAATATCCATACCTTCCTCACCGAGCGGATCGGAACGATCGCGATCTTAAAATGCCTGGGCTGTCCATCCTCCTCGATTCTGGTGATCTATCTCCTGCTGGCCCTTTTTTTGGGCGGGATCGGAAGCCTGATCGGAATTCTCCTGGGAATGGTCATTTATTACGCCTTGCTGCCGTTCCTGGCCGGCTTTCTTCCCCCCGACTTTTTATTCCGACCGATGCCGCTTGCGGCGGTCCGGGGATTGGCCATGGGCTTGCTGGTCACCCTTCTCTTTTCGCTCTGGCCGTTGAGGTTGGTCCAACGATGGACTCCGTCCCGCGTTTTTCGGCAGGAGGTCGAGGCCGAGCGGAAGGGCCTCCCCGATCGCAGCACCTGGATGATCGCGGCCATTATTCTTCTCGGTTGCCTCGGCCTGTCGCTCTGGCAGGCCGGATCATGGCGGTTGGGCGGCTGGGCGGCTGCGGCAATCGGCATCGCCGTCCCTCTC
>JACQBZ010000086.1 GCA_016194285.1 Nitrospirota bacterium
ATTCTGATCGTGGACGATTCGAAGGAAACGCGTCGAGAGATCATCCGAACGCTCCGCAAAGACGAGTCCGTCGAGACATTTTTTGAGGCTGGAAATGGTTTGCAGGCGCTCCGCGTTCTTTCGGATGAAAAGGTCGACCTCATTCTTACGGATATCATCATGCCCGAAATGGATGGATTCAAATTGATCGAAACGATACGCAAGGACGAACGCTTACACGACATCCCGATGATTCTGCTCACGGTGCGCTCCGAACTTGAGGACCGCGTAAAAGGATTGGACTTGGGGGCATGGGATTTTCTGGTCAAACCGGTCCATCCCATCGAATTGAACGCACGCGTGACGACGATGCTTCGTTTGAAGGGGCTTCAAGATAAACTGAAAAACCGTATACGACAGCTTGAACGCTTATCGATCATCGATGAGCTCACCGGCTTATACAATAAAAAATATCTGATCGAGTTTCTGCGTCGCGAAGAGAACCGAAGTAAACGATTCGGTTTCATGATGTCGTGCATCATGATGGACGTGGATCACTTTAAAAAAATCAATGATACGTGCGGCCACCTCCGTGGGGACCGGGTTTTAAAGGAATTGGGAATTCTGCTGGGAGAAATGATTCGCAGTTATGATTTTGCCGCCCGTTATGGAGGCGATGAATTTACTCTTATTCTTCCCCGGCAAAAGGATTCGCAGGGCGCGCTGGATCTCGCCGACCGCATCCGAAAGTCCATCGAGAATCATTCCTTCGGATCCTCGGCTTCCCGTCGGCCGCTCCGCGTTACCGTAAGCATGGGCGTGGCCACGGTTATGCCCAGTCAGGCCACCGACCCCGAAAAACTTCTGGAGCAAGCGGATAAGGCTCTGTACAAGGCCAAGGCCGAGGGCCGTAATCGGATCATCACACTATGAGTAAACGTACCGCCAAGAATAAAATATCCAGGCCAAGATGGACGGCCGAGAAACCTAAACGCCACTCAAGTCTCCAAGTCGCATCGCCGGAGGCGGGTTCTCAAGCTCCCATGGATGAAAAAGAACCCGGTGCCCTGAAAACCGATCGGACGACGGTTGTGTCCATGGAATCGCCTACACCCGGAATCTCACAACAACCGGTTGTTGAATCACCGAAAATGATGTCGTCAGAGCCATTGTCCTCATCACGGCGTCATGAAGATGTCCAGGAGGCTACAAACACACCGGAGGGCGCAACGGGTGAAAAGGGGGAGGTCCTGGAACTGTTGGCGTTTCAATTAGCCGATGAAGAGTATGCGCTCGATATTCTCATGATCAAGGAAATCATCCGCTCGTTGGAGATCACCCACGTTCCAAGGAGACCGTCCGCTATCAAGGGGATTATTTCGCTCCGAGGCACCATCATACCGATTTATGATTTACGGACTCGTCTTGGATTGACGGAATCCCCTCCGGCTCGGAATACACGGATCCTTGTCGTTGAACTGAACAAAGGGCTGATCGGTATCATCGCGGATCGCGTGACAGAAGTCGTGAAGGTCAAAGGAAGGGATGTTGAGCCTCCTCCGGCCACTGGCGACGGAATGTTGTCCGGACACTTAAAAGGAGTGACGCGGGTCAGCGGGCGGCTCATTATACTTTTGGACCTGACCAAAGCGATTACACTGTAAGGGAGCTTGCGTTTTGTCGAGATGAGAGTTTTGTTGGGAAATAGAAGGCGTCACCATCCCATTTTGAGGACGGGGGTCGTATGACAACGTGGCGAGGCGTTTTCTCTACTGACGAAGCAGCCTCACGAATTCGAAAAGATTAATACGAATCCCTTTTTCATTCTAAAGAACATGAGCAATGGGTCAATAGAAATGGCTGGAGGGAGCGATGTTGCAAATGCTGAGGACAAAGGGCGGACAATACGGTCTACGCGTTAAGTTCATCGCGTTGATCAGTTTGCTTCTGATCGCATTCGGTTCGAGTCTTGGATGGTTCTTCATTAGTCGCACCAAGTCTTTCTTTGAAGAAGAGCTGAAGCGTCGGGGCATTTCTCTGGCCAAAAGCTTGGCTTACAACAGCACGTACGGCGTTTCAATTGAGGACACCGGCATTTTGGATCGATTTGTGAAGGGAATTGCCGCCGAGTCCGATGTGACCTATGTGATGATCCTAGATCCCAGAGGGAAAGTCCTGGCTCATATCGTTTCCTCCCAAATCGGCCAAGTATTGACCGATGAGATAACTAAAAAGGCCTTGGAGGCGCAGGAGCCTCTTGTCCAATTATCTTATACAGTTAACAAAGAAGAAACCTACGATGCAGCCGCTCCGGTTCTGACAAAACAAGCGCTGGGTGGAGAATCCGGAAAAAGTGGAACGCCTCAGGAAGAACGTATCGGGGTGGTGCGCGTCGGGCTTTCCCTTCGGTGGTTGCATGAGAAAATCACAACCCTCATGATGGCGGGCGTTCTCATCACGGTTATCGTGGTCGCCTTGGGAATTACGATTTCTGCTTTCCTTATCCGATTGATCGTTAAACCAATCGAACAGATGGCGAGTGTCGCCGTTAAGATCGCTGACGGCGACTTCACGCAGACGATTTATGTCGCCGCGCAAGATGAGGTGGGTGTTCTAGGCGAAACATTTGACAAAATGTGCGGGAGTCTCAGTCTGATGATCAAGCAGATCCAAGAAGTCGCGGACAACGTGGCCCAGATTTCGGGGCAGCTCAAAGGCAGCAGCACACAGATGCAGGACGGCGCTCAAACGCAGGCGAGTTCCTCCGAAAACGCGGCCTCCTCCGTTGAAGAGATGAACGCCTCCATCAAGCAGATTGCCGAAAGTATCGATATCCTGTCCTCCTCCGCAGAAGAAACGTCTTCCTCCATCCTGGAAATGAGCTCTTCCGTCAGCGAGGTGGCGAACAACGCCGGGGGACTGGCCTCCGCCGTCGACGACACGTCTTCCTCCATTATTGAAATGTCCGCGTCCCTTAAACAGGTGGCCGATAATGTAGCCATTCTTTCATCCGCGGCTGAAGAGACGGCGTCTACCATTACTGAAATCAACAGTTCGCTACGCGAGGTCGAAACCCACGCCAAGGAATCCGCGACATTTTCAGAGCAGGTAAAAAAGGACGCGCAGGATCTTGGCGTTCGGTCGATCGAGAAAACCATCACCAGCATGAACAAAATACAGGAAACGGTCGTGAAGTCGGCCGATGTCATCAACCGATTGGGCGAGCGTTCGGAACAAATCGGCCGCATCCTGACCGTCATTGACGAGGTCACAAAACAGACGAACCTATTGGCGCTCAATGCCGCGATCCTGGCGGCCCAGGCCGGCGAGCAGGGGAAAGGATTCGCGGTGGTGGCCGATGAGATCAAAAACCTTGCGGAACGGACCGGCGCATCCACGAAAGAAATCGCGCAATTGATCATCAACGTGCAGGCCGAGGCCAAAGACGCCGTTGAATCCGTCCGGGATGGCGCCAAGAGCGTCGAGGAAGGGGTCAGTCTCTCCCTGGAAGCGGGTGAGGCTCTCAAGAAAATCCTCGAGACCGCGACCAAGTCGACCGGCATGGCCCGGGAGATTGAACGAGCCACCATGGAACAGACACGCGGGGTTCGGCAGGTGGGGGAAGCCATACAGCGGATCAACACCATGGTGCAGCAGATTTCCAAGGCCACACAAGAACAGAGTCGGGGCAGCCAGCAAATCATGCAGGCTTCAGAAAAAATGAGAGACATGACCCGCCAGGTGAGAATGTCCACGGAAGAACAGGCCAAGGGAAGCCGTCAAATCACCGAGGCGGTGGAAAACGTCACCGAACGCGTCCAGCAGATCGCCCGGGCGATTAACGAACAAAAGCGAGGGAGCGACGTGATTATGCGATCGGTGGAAGACGGCCGGAATATGTCGCACCAGAGTCTCAAAGTGGTCACGGAAATGAATAAGTTGGTTGAGGAGTTGGCCCAACAAGCGGGGCACCTCAAACTATCCATCGGACGATTTAAAGTGAAATCGTAA
>JACQBZ010000095.1 GCA_016194285.1 Nitrospirota bacterium
GAGGATCGTTGACCGCCGTCACGGTCAAGGTGACGGTCGCGATATTCGAATCCAAGACGCCGTCGTTCGTCTTAAACGTAAAGCTGTCCGGGCCGTTATACGTCAAGGTCGGCGTATAAGTCACCGTTGCCGTGCAGTTGGCACCTCCGCCACTGGGCGTACAAGTCGGTGTTCCAAAAGACCCCAATGTCCCGTGGGTCGGAGCGGCCACGACCACAAACGTCAGGCCCGCATTGTCCACATCCGTCGCCGACAATGTAATTATCACGGCCGTGTCTTCCGTCGTCGTCACGCTCTGCGCATTGGCCACCGGGGGATCGTTTACCGGCGTGATCGTCAGGGTTACCGTGGCCGCGGTCGAGGTCAGTGATCCATCATTGACTGTAAACGTAAAGCTGTCCGGGCCGTTGTAGTTTAGGCTCGGGGTGTAGGTTACTTGAGCCGTACAACTGGAACCCAACCCGCTCGGCGTACAACTCGGCGTCCCGATCGTCCCAAGCGTCCCATGGGTAGGGGCGGTCCCCACCGCAAACGTCAAGGACGGACTGTCGATATCCGTCCCCGACAGCGTGATCACCGCCGCCGTGTCTTCCGCCGTTGTCACGCTCTGGGCATTGGCCACCGGGGGATCATTCACCGCCGTCACCGTGATCGAGACCGTCGCCGCGGTTGAGGTCAACGACCCATCGTTGACCGTAAACGTAAAGCTGTCCGGGCCGTTATAGTTCGCCGCCGGCGTGTAGATCACATCCGCCGTGCAACTGGTCCCCGGCCCACTGGGCGTACAAGTCGGCGTTCCAATCGATCCCAGCGTCCCGTGGGTCGGAGCGCCCGCAATTGCAAACGTCAGGCCCGCACTATCGATATCCGTCGCCGACAGCGTGATCGTCACGGCTGCGTCTTCCGTTGTCGTCACACTTTGGGCATTGGCCGCGGGGGGATCATTCACCGGCGTAATGGTCAGGCTCACCGTCGCCGCGGTTGAGGTCAACGACCCATCATTGACCGTGAACGTAAAGCTGTCCGGGCCGTTATAGTTCGCCGCCGGCGTGTAGATCACATCCGCCGTGCAGCTCGCCCCCCCGCCGCTCGGCGTACAGGTCGTCCCCGTGATCGTCCCCAACGTCCCATGGGCCGGAGCCGTTCCCACCGCAAACGTCAGGGCCGCACTGTCGATATCCGTCCCCGACAGCGTGATCGTCGTCGGCGTGTCCTCCGACGTGCTTACACTCTGCGCATTCGCCACCGGTGGATCGTTGACCACCGTTACCGTGATCGAGACCGTGGCCGCCGTCGAGGTCAGCGAACCGTCATTCACCGTAAACGTAAAGCTGTCCGGGCCGTTGTAATTCAAGCTCGGGGTGTAGGTCACAAGCGCCGTGCAGTTGGTCCCCGCTCCGCTCGCCGTACAAGTCGGTGTCCCGATCGTCCCAAGCGTCCCATGGGTCGGCGCCGTCCCCACCGCAAACGTCAAGGACGGACTGTCGATATCCGTCGCCGACAGCGTGATCGTCACCAAGGTGTCCTCCGCCGTCGTCACGCTCTGCGCATTCGCCACCGGCGCATCATTCACCGGGGTAATGGTCAGGCTCACCGTGGCCGCCGTCGAGTTCAGCAAGCCGTCATAGGCACTAAACGTAAAGCTGTCCGGGCCGTTATAGTCGGCCGACGGCGTATAGGTCGCCTGCGCGGTGCAGCTCGAGCCCAGCCCGCTCGGTGTACAAATCGGGGTCCCGAACGCCCCCAATGTTCCATGGGCCGGGGGACTCACAACCACAAACGTCAAGGACGGACTGTCGATATCCGTCGCTGAAAACGTGATCGTTACCGGGGTATCCTCCGCGGTTGTCACGCTCTGTCCCGTAGCCACCGGCGGATCGTTTACGGGAATCACTGTCAGGCTCACGGTGGCGACGTTCGAAGTCATCTGCCCATCATTCACGGTAAATGTAAAGCTGTCCGGACCGTTGTAGTTGGCATTCGGCGTGTAGGTCACCTGCGCTGTACATTCAGAACTCAATCCGAGCGGCGTGCAGAGCGTCCCGGAAATCGCCGACAGAGTCCCGTTGGTGGGAGCGGTCCCGATCGCATACGTCAACGCATCCCCATCCACGTCTTCGGCCTTAAGCGTGATCACCACCGCGGTGTCCTCATTTGTGCTCACACTTTGGCTGGTTGCCGTCGGCGGGTCTTCCACCGGTGTGACGGTAATTGAAACCGATCCCGGAGTTGAAGCCAATAATCCGTCATTCGCGGTGAAGGTAAAGACGTCCGAACCGAAATAATTGAGACTCGGCGTGTAGGTCACCTGGGCCGTGCAGGTGGCGCCCTGCAGTCCGCTCGGTGTACAGGTCGTCCCTGTGATCGCCGACAGCGTACCAAAGACGGGGCTGATGGCGATTCCAAAGGTCAAGGACGTATTATCCACGTCCGAGGCCGAGAGCGTGATCGTGATCGGGGTCTCCTCCGCCGTCGTCACCGATTGGTCTGCCGCCACCGGCGGATCGTTCACCGGTGTGACCGTCAGGCTCACGGTGCCGATATTTGAATCCAGTAACCCATCGTTCGCCTTGAATGTAAAGCTGTCGGGGCCGTTGTAATTCAAAATCGGCGTGTAGGTGACTTGGGCCGTGCAACTGGAACCAAACCCCACCAGCGTACAGGTCGTGCCCGTGATGGCGGACAGGGTCCCATTGGGCGGGTTGCCGGCAATACTAAAGGTGACGGATGGACTGTCCGGATCCGTCGCCGACAGGGTGATCGTTATCGGCGTGTCCTCCGGCGTGGTGGCCGATTGATCCACCACCAACGGAGGCAGATCGATATAAATAACCAAAACCCTATTGTTGTACGTATCCGCCACGTAGAGGTCGTCCCCCACCGCAATACCATACGGATTGTACATGCTGGAAGCCGATAGACCACCATAATTGGCGTTATTGGAGCCAAAACCTGGCTGGCCATAGGCCTGATCCGCCACGGTATCTGTCGTAAGGGGTCTATCGTACTCGAGGACCCGATTGTTGAACGTGTCCGCAACAAAGAGGTCGTTCGCCCCATCCACGGCCACGCTGTAGGGGGACGACAAACCGTTGGCGCTGGGAGTGACACCTCCATTGTTGGAAAGAGCTGTAGTGAAGTTGCCTCCTTGTCCAAAGACCATATCGGCGACATTGTCCGTTAACGGGCTGGTGTATTCGAGAACGCGGTTATTGGTAAGATCGGCAACGTAAAGGTTCCCGGCAGAATCCAGGGCCACACCGGAGGGATTGCAGAGACTGCTTGCGGTCACACCACCATTGTCGCAGGTGTTGCTTGTAAAATTGGGCTGGCCGAATACAAGATTGGCCGTGCTGTTTGTCAGCGGACTGTTATACTCGAGCACCCGATTGTTGAGATAATCAGCCACGTAAAGGTTGCCCAAGGCATCGAACGCCACGCCGGTGGGACTGTTGAGACTGCTTGCGGATAGGCCGCCATCGTTGAGGCCGCGCGAACTGAAATCGGCATGCCCGATGACTCGATCCGCAACGGTGTTCGTCGTGAAAGGACCGTCGAACTCCAGAACCCGGTTGTTGTCTTTATCCGCCACATAGAGATTTCCGGCGCTGTCCACGGCGATCCCCCGGGGATGACACAACGTACTGGCGGAGGCCGTGGTCGAATTTCCTTGGTTACAGGCATTGCTATAGAAATCGGGCTGGCCGATGACAAGATCGGCAGGCTGCCCGTTGACCAAGGTCGAGACGTTGTTCCAGGCCAGCACACGGGAGTTATCGTGATCGGCCACATAGATATGGTTCGGTATTACGCTTCGGTCCACCGCAACGCCCGAGGGACTCGAGAATCCCGCGCCGTCAAGGGCGTTGGGACCGTAATTCGTAAAATTGTACTGTCCAAGGACCCGATCGGCGACGGTATCCGTCGACAACGGGGTATTGAACTCCAGCACACGGTTGTTATCCGGATCCACGATATAGACGTTGCCGGACCCGTCGGCCCCTACACCCGTTACGGAGCAAAGAGTGCTTGCGCTAACACTGGCCGTCCCCTTAACGCAGGTGGTGGTGGTGAAGCTGCCGCCCTGCCCAAAAACCACGTTGGCCGCCATACCCGTACTAAAGGGTGGGGTATACTCCAGCGCCCGGTGATTGGCATTATCCGCGATGTAGAGATTTCCTGAGTTATCCAGAACCACGTCATAGGGATCACGTAGGCTGCTGACGGTCGCCGCATTGTCCGCATTGGTTGCGGCTGTGGTAAAAAGGGTCTGACCGAAGACTCGGTCCGCAACTGTATCGGTTGTCAAAGGGGTGTTGAATTCCAGCACCCGGTGATTCGAGGCATCCGCAATGTAGACGTTGCCGGATCCGTCCACGGAAACTCCAAAGGGAGAAGCAAGGCTGCTGGCGCTTCTCCCTCCGTTATTGACAGTCCCGGTAGTAAAGCTGCCGCTTTGCCCAAAGACCCGGTCGGCTACCTGGTCCGTCAAAGGGCTGTCATACTCCAGCACCCGATTGTTGCCTCGATCTGCTATATAGAGGTTACCCGACGCATCCGTGCTTACACCTCCTGGAAATCTGAGACTGCTGGCGCTTATCCCTCCATTATTAGACACAGCGGAGGTGAAGCTGCCACCCTGTCCAAAGACCCGATCCGCTACAGTGTTCGTGCCGAACGGGTTATCATACTCCAGCACACGGTGGTTGCTTTCATCGGCAACGTAGAGGTTGCCCGAGCCATCGACGGCGACCGCCCGGGGATAACAGAGGCTGCTTGCGGTCACCCCACCATTATTGCAGAGATTACTTGAAAAGTCGGGCTGTCCGATGACCAAGGTGGCCGGATCGCCGTTTACAAAAGCGGCAGCATCCGGCCAGCCCAGTACACGGGAGTTGTTATAATCCGTCACGTAGATTCGATTAGAACCTTTATCGATTGCGACACGGAACGGACCATAAAACCCATGAGCATTAAGGAGGTTGGAAGCGTTATGAGTAAAGTCAGGCTGGCCGAGGACGATATCGGCCACCGAATCGCCCAGTAGGGCAAATGGGGATGAGTAGGTTAAAAGAACGAGAAAGAGTCCTGAGGCAATCGACAACTTTCTATATTTCATGGGGTCGGGTTCCCTATGAAGACAGTCGGTCGACCTTGTACAATGGCCGATCTTGGGATGCCATCCGCCGTGTCATACGTCAAATAGAACTTGAGCGGTACTTCATCGGGCAGAAAGTACTCATTCGGGATGGTAAAGCTGGCTTGGATCATTTTGGACTCGGTGGTGGGCAGCGTCCCGATACGGATGGACCCTTCATCAGGAAGAGATGGGCTGAGCGTTGACCGGTTGATCGTGAGGTTATTTAGGTCATTACCGGAGAGGTTCCATAATTCCAATATCAGTGTTGTGGTTGTGGTACCGACTCCCTGCTGATCACCCAGGACCTGGTAATGAACTCCCACCTCCTCCGCCCATAGGGGTGACGGAGATATTCCGAACCAGAACAACCCGATTAAAAAAAGGCCGACTATGTTTCTTCCCATTCGTAACACGGTCGCCTCCTATCCAAAAATTTTTACTGACAATATATTGTTAACTGTTGAATATATCTTAAAAAATAGGGCGCGTCAATTACACAAAAGTGGCGTATCAAAAAAGAGACACCCGGTCAATCCGCCAACAAATTGCCCCCTTTGATCCCGAGGCATTAAAATGGCGGTTATCGTTCCATCCGTAGATTCCGAGGCAGATCGAGGACGCGACGTTAAGGTAGGTAAACCCAATAACGGGTAAGGGCCCCTTTACGAGCGGCATAGCATATCCTCCTGGATAAACAACGTGTGATGATAACTCAGGCTCTGGTAAATGATCTCGAAACGATCATCTCAACAGGAGGAACGGTCGGTTACTAACAAAAGCTTCTCTTTATCACCCCCTACACGAAAGTGTTATTCACACAAAGATGGAAACGGCGGAAAGGATTCTCCCCTCCGCCGCGTACTAAAAGGCATTTTATGATAATCAAACAGAAAGGATAAGTCAACTACACAAAAGTGGTGAATTCAAAAACGACATTACACCAATCTGCATACGAATGGACCCTTTACAACCGAGCCGTAATTCGGCAAGGGATCCGTAACCGATACGCTTATCTTTACTCACATTTTAAAGCAGTTTAAAAATAATCTTAAAGAATAAAAAAATCAACTACACGAAAGTAGCTTTTTTGCAAGAAAGATCCATTAAATACGGGGATTTCAGCTTCCGAATATAATATATTGACTCTTACAAAAAAGGGGGGGGTCGGGGTAAATGAATATTGGATTGGATGGCGTACTTTCCAAAGGAGCGGGCGATCATTCCGGCTCAATGGGACGATTATGGAGGGTCGTCATTCTATGTGGTAGCGCCTCCGCAGCTGCTGCCGGCGCCGGCGGTGCATCCAAAACAGTGGGAGGCGAAAAAAATCCGGCGCTTCATGAGCCGATCGAAATCGAAATTAAAGACCGTCATCGGCTCGCCGTTCCGGATCGGCATCTCGGCCATCTGGTTAAAGTCGCAATCATAAAGTTTCCCGTCATATCCCACGCTGAGAAGCGACCGACACATGATCCCCTCCGCCGCGGCCGGATTGAATGCGTTCACCAGCTTCGTCATATATTCCTCATACGCGCCCAGATGTTCCAGTTGGTTCTTAAACCGGTGAATCGGCATGTTCGTGATGGTATAAAGCCGGTTAAACACGATTCCGAACTGCTGACGCAGCTGGCGTTTGAACTCCGCTTCCAGGCCGGCCTGAGCCGCGGGGAGAAAAGCGCCCACGGGATTGTACACCAGGTTTAATACCAGCGAACTGCCCTCTTTTCCATACCCCTCCACGTTGAGCCGTTTCAGGCTTTCGATGCTTTTTCTGAAGGCTCCTTTTCCCCTCTGTTTGTCCGTGAAATATTCCTGGTAGTACGGCAGTGAAGAGATCACCTCCACCTGATTTCGCGCAAAAAACTCCGGCAGATACTCCTTGGATGCTTTCGTTTTCGGATGACCGTCGAAGGTCACGGTCAGGTTGTGACGGACCATGACATGTTTGCCGATCTTTCGCGCTTCGGTCACAAAGTAGTCGAAGTTGGGGTTGAGCTCCGGGGCACCCCCGGTAATATCGAGGTTCCGGATCTTGTCGTGGTCCTTTAGAATTTTCAGACATTGATCGACCGTCTTTCGGTCCATTTCCTCGGTGCGATAGGGGGAGGCATCGACATGGCAGTGCTGGCAGGCTTGATTGCAGAGTTTCCCGACATTGACCTGGAGCGTTTCAATGGAAAGCGGATCCAGTTTCAATCCGTGACGGTTGATCACGGCCACAAAGGGGTAGCGGATATCGTCCTGCATACGGGCTATCCTCCCTGTCGCTCAAGGCCGTTGTGCATTTGGACGACATGAACGAGCGTCATGCCGGCTTCCATCGCGGCCGCGACATGGACCGCTTCGGTCATCTCTTCCGGATTCGAGCCGGTCTCCAGGCATTGGGTGGTATAGGCATCGATGCAGTAAGGGCATTGTTTGACATGCGCGACGGCCAAGGCGATCAGCGCCTTTTCCCGTTTGGTTAATGCCCCATCCTTGCCGGTGGCCTCATTATAATAATTAAAAAACTTATTCATCAGGTCGCCCGCGAACTTCCCGACCTCAGCAAAGCGCCCCAGATCTTTGGACTCGTAATAGTTCATCTCTCACACTCCTTTTTGTTTGTTACATCCATTTCACTTATTATATTTGTGATGCCGCTCAAATGAAAGCATTATTTCAACAATTTCAAGTGGGAAACACATGATATCATCTAAGATTCGGCCCTACTGTCTTTCGATCCCAATACCGCCGAATTGATTTCCAGGGGGGTTTCGAATTATACTTTAGAGGGAGGGAGAAACTGAATCATCCGGCCGAAAATCCATTGGGTGAGAGTATTCGGTACACAGTGAGCCTCGATATGAGACGGACGCATGAGGTGATAAGCCTTATTTTCAGTATATTTCTTGCCGCAACTCTCCTGACTGGCTGTGGAATCCAAAATGAGGGGAGCATCGGCAGCGGGAGCGGTGGCTTAGGCGGGGATCCGACCTTGACGGATCTGGCGCTCTCCGCTGGCACGCTTGTGCCCGCGTTTGATCCGAACACGACCAGCTATAGTGCAACCGTTTCCTTTCTTAACCCCACCATTACAATCACGGCGACCCCAACAGAGACAACAGCCACCGTCACGGTCAACGGAGGGTTCCTTACGGCACCCGTGAACCTATCGGAAGGCGCCAATACACTGAATGTAGAGGTGGCCACCGGAGGAGGCGCTTCAGAGGTCTACACCGTCACGGTTACCCGTCAGAGCGCGACGAGTTTTGGCCAACAGGCTTACGTGAAGGCCTCGAATACCAATGCGGGGGATGAATTCGGAAATAGCGTGGCCCTGAGCGGCGACACACTGGCCGTGGGTGCGCCTTTTGAAGACAGCAATGCCACAGGCGGCCAGAACGATAACAGCACACTGAATGCGGGAGCGGTGTATGTATTCGTGCGCAGCAGCGGCATATGGACCCAACAAGCCTATATCAAGGCCTCGAACACCGATGCGGGTGACAGGTTTGGTTATAGCGTGGCTCTCGATGGCGATACCCTCGTTGTCGGCGCGCCATTCGAATCCAGCAATTCCACCGTGATCAACAAAGGTGAGACCGATAACAGCGCCCCTAACGCCGGAGCGGTCTATGTGTTTGTCCGCAGCGGCACAATGTGGACCCAACAAGCCTATGTGAAGGGATCTAACAACTCCGCGGGTGTCCAATTTGGATCGAGTGTAGCCCTTGACGGCGAGACTTTAGTCGTTGGAGCCCCCTATTCCGGGGCGGTTTATGTGTTTGTGCGCACCGGCGACACCTGGACCCAACAGGCGTACGAGAACGGTGGGGGGGATTTCTTTGGCTGGAGTGTAGCCGTTAGCGGGGACATCCTGGCCGTCGGCGCGCCCTTTGAGGACAGTAGCGCCTCGGGCATCAATGGCGATTCGACTGATAACAGCGCCGTGGACTCGGGGGCGGTATATGTGTTTGTACGCAGCGGCGACATCTGGACCGAAGATGCCTATATCAAGGCCTCCAAC